>CAZTPE010000103.1:0-8246 GCA_964614545.1 uncultured Ectothiorhodospiraceae bacterium | reverse complement strand
ACCGTCAGCCCCGGCAGGCTGGCGCCCACCTTCTTTACCCACACGCCGCTGAAACTGTGTAGAAAGACCGCTGCCAGCACCGCAAGAACGCCCCACCATGTATGACCCTGCAGCAGGATATCCGCGGCAAAAATGCTCAGCAGACCGCACAGCCCCAGGGCCATGCCCAGCAGCTTGCCCGGCGTAAGGCTCCTTTCACGCAGCCACACGGCCGCAATCAGCGCGGTCACCAGCGGGTTCAGTCCGAACAGGACAGCGATCAGGCCTGACGGCACGAATTGCGCCCCCCAGTAGACGCTGAGCATACCGCCATAGATACCCAGCCCGGCGGCCACATAGGTCTGTCGCGCCTCGCGATGCCAGGGCAGGCCCGGTTTGAACAGCTGCAACAGAACGGCGCACACAAGCACCCCGAGTGCCATGCGTCCGGTGATGCCGAACAGGTAGCCCCAGCCTTCGCTGCTCCATTGAATCGCCAATGGGGTGGTGGCCCAGATAAGGATCACCCCCAGGTATGCCGCTGGCACAGACATGTCTTTTCTCCTTTTTGTGCCGAAATTTCGCCACCCCGAAAACGACAAAGGCCGCAGATGTTTCCAGTCTGCGGCCTTTGTTGAATTCGGAATATGCGAGCAATAATTACTGCCGATGAATTCTCCCTGGCACGCGGACGGGCGATAGCTTGGCTGCCCAGCGGGGCATCCAGACAATCTTGGCTCGGTGCAGTGCGTTATGAGAAATCATGCGTTTGAGTGTGGTGGCCACAGCCACGGCTGTCAACCGGGAAGGATAAAAAAAGAAAAACGGGAAGTAAGGATTAACCCCGTTTCTTTCCGTCATCGGGCGATTTCCATCCGGGGGCCATCGTGCGCACGGCGCACGCTACGGGCGGGTGTAGTGTGCGCCGTGCGCGCAATATGGATAACCCATTTCCCTGTGAACGCCATAACCCTCTTGTGGGCTGAATAGTCACAACGAGAAAATCATTTTCAGTCACGGCAATAAAACGGCACTTGCGTAACTATTCGGCATTACCATCGCAGGTTCAGTGACAGCCCCACATAGGGTGTCTGTTGTCCCTGTCCATTAGCCAATACAGCAGGACTGGCCGGCCCAGCGCCGGACGAAACAGTCCCGGGTGCCATCGTCTGAATCCTTATCCGCGTATCGACACCGAACAGGCGGTCCACTTGATGATTGATGGCGCCAAACGGGTCGGTCAGTACCAGGATGGTCTTGTCGCCCCAGCTCAGTGCACCACGACGTTGTTTGATGCTGTCGCGCACGGTCTCAAAGTACATGCCCAGCAGGGAGCCCAGGGCCGGTGTGACAATGAGGTCCTGTATCGAGGCCGGTTCAAAGAAGGCCTCGGCGCCAAATTCATACAGGGAGGACTGCAGCACGGAAAACCAGAAGGCGCCGGTACGGCTCAGACCCCGTTCCCGGCCACGTGTGTAGTACGTCGCGCCCCAGTAGGGGTGCAGGATGTAATTGATATAGGCATCATCTCCGTCCCACACGGGTTCCGTGACATGATCACGCCACCGCTTCAGCTGATTGGTCTCTTTTTCACTGTCCGACCAACCCGAAAATTCATTCGGCAACAAATAGATAGCGCCGATAGCCACCCATTGCAGGCCGAGATAGTAATAGGTGTCCCGCCTCAGGCCCGGCCAGTCCGGCTCACTCTGGCGGGGGGCGGCCAGCGACCAGGGCACATATTGTACCGACGAGGCGCTTGGGGCCTGTTGCCCGGCGTCTTCGGCAACTGCCAGCAAAACACCCGGCGACGCGCTGATCTGCAGCCCGTCCGAATAGGAAACACTGAGCAACGGCCTCAGCGGAGCCTTGCCGGTTTCACTCCCCCAGGACAGCAGCGGCAATGACAAAAACAGTGGAATAAAAAACAGGCGCATGATTATCGACATATTCAATCCCGCGAGGGCAATCGAATAAAGGTGTCCCGGTAATGCTTCAGTTCATTGATGGAATCGCGGATATCGTCCATGGCCAGATGGCTGGAGTCCTTATTGAACCCCTTGTAGACCTGCGGCGACCAACGCCGAGCCAGCTCTTTCAGTGTGCTCACGTCCAGATTCCGGTAGTGGAAAAACGCCTCCAGTGTCGGCATGCTGCGGGCCATGAAGCGCCGATCCTGGCAAATACTGTTGCCACACATGGGCGACTTCCCCGCCGGCACGTACTGTTGCAGAAAGGCAAGGGTCTGGCGCTCTGCCTCGGCATCATCGATGCAGCTGTTCTTTACCCGCTCCACCAAGCCCGAGCCACCGTGCTGCTTGGTGTTCCACTCGTCCATGCCAGCCAGCACTTCATCACTTTGATGAATCGCCAGCTCCGGCCCTTCGGCGAGGATATTGAGTTCGCTGTCGGTGACGATAGTCGCGATTTCGATAATGACATCGTTCTGTGTATCCAGCCCGGTCATTTCCAGATCGATCCATACGAGATTGTTGGCGTCCTGACTCATGCTGCCGGCCCCCTGCAATTCAAAAGCGCTGATAATAGCAAAACCACGCGCAAATCGCCTTTCTGTCACCCCGGCGATCAACTAGACTGGCGCTCTATGTACAAAAGTCACACCAACAACCACACAGAATGGGCATCCCCATGAAAAGACTCATGGTCAGCAGTTTCGTGAGCGCCCTGCTCATGCTACCCGCCTTCGCTGCCAATACCGCCGACCTGGCACACGACAAGGCCGGTTTCAGCCCCCAGAGCCAGGATGCCGTGATCCTCTATTTGAACCGGGGTTTCTACACATTCCCCGACATTCAATGACCCCCTGCCCGCACCGCCACGCACCATTGTGTTCGCATGACCAAGCGTAAACTGAACCGCCGCCAGGCCTGGCGGGCGGAAAAGGTCCAGCAGGAGCGCCGTGCACGCGCAGAAAAGAAAAGCGCCAAACTCAGCCGGGAGCTGGAAGGCAGCGAACTCGGCCCGGAACAGCCGGGGCGCATCATCACCCGCTACGGCGCCAGCGTCGATCTGGAAGACAACGAAGGCAAGATCCACCGCTGCCTGCTGCGGCAGAACATGCCCTCGCTGGTCTGCGGCGACCGCGTCATCTGGCAGGAGGCCAGCACAGGCAACGGCGTGGTGGTGGCCATGGAGCCGCGCAAGACCCTGCTGGAGCGCCCCAACGCCGACGGCCACCTGAAACCGGTGGCCGCCAACATCGACCAGATCCTGGTGGTGGCCGCACCGCTGCCGGCGCTGGATCTGGGACTCATCGACCGCTACCTGGTGGCCGCCGAACTGACCGGCATCCCGCCGGTGCTGCTGATCAACAAGATCGATTTGCTCGACAATGAAATGCTGGACTATATGCGTGACCGCGTCGCCGTCTACAGCGAGATCGGCTACCCGGTACTGTTCGCCAGCACCTATCAGGAACAGGGGCTGGAGGCGCTGAAGGAACGGCTGAAAGATCACACCAGCATCTTCGTCGGCCAGTCCGGGGTGGGCAAGTCATCGCTGATCAATGCCCTGATGCCGGGGCAGGACATTCGCGTCGGCGAGCTGTCGGACGCCAGCGGTCTCGGCAAGCACACCACCACCACCACCGTGCTCTACCATTTTCCCGCCGGCGGTGAACTCATCGACTCCCCCGGTGTACGCGCCTTCGGCCTCGATCACGCCACCCGCAACCAGATCGCCGACGGCTTCATTGAATTCCGCCCCTACCTCGGCCAGTGCAAATTCAACGACTGCCGCCACGAAGTAGAACCCGGCTGCGCCATACAGGCAGCCATAGAGAAAGGCGCTATCCGACCGGAACGCTTCAAGAGTTATCTGCAGATTGTTGAGACGCTGGACTAGCAAGCTAGCCCGAATATAAGAGCATAGAATCCTGGGCAGGTAGATATTTCTCTGTACCGCCTATTTTATGGTGCCCGCAAGTCGTTCAGGATTAACTTCGCCATCATTGAACACCCTATGTTATCGGTGGATTTTACCACCGTGGTTGGTGTCCAAAATCATTAGGCCACATCACCTCAAAGGAAGAAGGTGTAAAAACAATTCTGCCGCCTAAAGGCGTGGGATTTCTAACCCCCTATTGAAAGACATTAAAGGCAGGCTGGTTGCCTGGCGAAAAGCTACAACGCAGAGCCTGTAGACCCCGAAGGACACGGCTTGGCAAGGGCCACAATCAACTATTTGAAGTGCCCTTTACTATTGGAAACGGGGAAAATAATTATGGAGAGGCATGCTCAACTGTGGGGCACCATGGAAAAAGTTCTCAAGTTACAGAATTTGTTGACGATATCAGTATTGTATGCGGATGTGTGTGTGTGTGCGGCCAGACGGCTGACGAGAAGTATCTTCCATTCTCCACAGCCAGAATTCTTCTGTAGTAATGCTCGATCAATGTTAGTGGCATCGCCCCTACACTATCGACACCTGAGCTGATAGCAATATTGGCAAGAGCACCAGCCTCCCGCTTCATGTGTATACATAGTCTTGAGATAGCATGCCCCAAGCATAACTTAGAGACTGAGCTAACTCTAAACTACTACAAAAATCGAAAAACACAAGCACCAAATGAGAAAGGAAGCAGCGATGGGAATTAATATCGTAAAACAGTTTTTTTTAACCTGCGCCTTTATATTCGCACTTGCAGGTTTACCCTTCGAAAAAACATACGCCAGCCTTAGCATTGGTGCAGCAATTGACAAGGCAGGACAGCAGCGCATGTTGACGCAGCGCATCGTCAAAGCCTACTTGATGTTGGCTGCAGATATCAATTCAGTTGAAGCACAGAAGCAGTTAGATAGCAGTGTTGGAAAATTTGAACAGAATCTCTCTGAACTCCTCGCCTTTGCACCAAACAATAAGATAAGCAAGGCACTGGAAAGAGTTGAGAATTTGTGGATGCCATTCCGGCTTACCGCCCTCTCACAAATCGACAAGAAAACAACCGCCAATTTTTTACAGGATGGTGAAGTGTTGTTACAGAGCTCTCAAAACACCGTCGATACAATCACTAATTTTGCGGGGGTGGAAAGCGCAAAAATTGTCGGCATCTCCGGCCGTCAGCGCATGCTTTCCCAGCGGATTGCAAAATATTACATAGCTTATTATTTCGGCCTGAGAACACCACAAGTTGTTAAGTCCTTTAACAAGGCGGTGCAAGAGTATGAACGTGCGTTGAAACAACTGAATAATTACAAGGGCAACACCAGTAACATCCGCACAAAATTACGAAAAGTTAATTCTCAGTGGGTTTTCTCCAAGGCCGGAATGCAGAACTTCCCGAATAGAGAAAAACTCGTACCATTCATCATTTCCGTGACCACTGAAAGTATGCTGGTAAAAATGCATGAAATAACTGGATTGTATGCCAAATCACTTAACAAACAGATGAAATAAATTGCCGGAAGAAGGGGTCAATTGTCCCCTATGGAAACGGATTAAACGATTTCCTTGTGTGTAATGAAAGCAATAAGCAGTCGGGATGAAACAGCGTGTAATCCGGAGCAGGCAGGTGCCACATATCCCCGGATTGCACTGCACGTACCCTATTACCAATTAACGTCACTCAGATTGCGGGCCTTCTCCAGCCCCTTGGCCCTGAAGAGGTTTTTCGCGCCGCCGAGATTGGCATCGAGAAAATTGGCGCCGCGAATATCTGCATCGAGAAAATCCGCGCCGCGCAGGTCTGCGTCGCGCAGGTCTGCCGCCATCAGGCTGGCGCCTTTCAAGGTGGCCCGCAACAATTTGACGCCCCCCAGCTTCGTGTCCTTGAAATTACTGCCGCTAAAATCTCCCTTGCTCAACACGGCCCCACGCAGGTTGGCCCAGGAAAAACCGCTACGCAGGGCAGTGACGGCAAACAGATTGGCCTTGCGCAGGTCGGCGCCGGTGAAGTCGGCATCACTGATATTGGCGCCGCGCAGACGAACCTCGCGCATGTCCGTTTCCAGCAGCTTCGCCAGATGCAGGTTGGCTCCACGCAGATCCGCATTGCTCAGATCCGCCGAGGTGAGGTCCGCCCCCTGCATGTGCGCCTGACTGAAATTGGTCCATTCGAGATTGGCGCGTCGCAGGTTAACCTCCTGCAGATCCGCCTGCTGAAACTTGATCCCTTCGAGATCCGTTGCTTCCAGGTTTGAACCCCGCAACACCACATTGCTCAGATCCGAGCCGCGAAAATCCACCTCACGCAGATCCAGTCCGCCCAGGTTGGTCTCGCCCAGATAGACATTGACGAACTTAGCCTCATAGAGCACGGCATCTTTCAGCGTGATGCGCCGCACCAGGGCTCGATTGAAATTGGTGTTCTGCAGAATCGCGCCGGTCAAGTCGGCGTCGTCGAGATCGGCACCAGTGAGGTCGGCGCCGGTAAGATTGGCGCCGCGCAGATTGGCGCTGCGCAGGTCGGCACCGGCCAGATTCGCCCCGGTGAGATCGGCGCCATCCAGATTGGCGCGAATCAGCTTGGCCTCGCGCAGGTCGATGCCGGCCATGTAGGCATTGCTGAAGGTCACACCGCTCAGGTTAAACCCACGCAACTCCAGATAGGCAAGATTTTTTTCCTGAAAAGTGGCGGGACGGCGGTCGCGCTGGCTGACCAGGGTGCGCACCACCTCCAGTTTGCTGATGGGGGCCTTGAAGCGGCTGTCACTCAGGGGGACGTCCATACCACCGCAGCCAGCCAGCAGCGGTAAGGCAATGAGCAGAAAGCAGAGAATGACAAATCTTGTGCCACGCACACCGGGACTACCGCACGTTGACAGGGTGAAATGCGGGGTTCCGCCCCCACTGAAAGCGAGGGCTGTTATTCGCTTGTTATCCAGTATCGCCAAAACCGCGTTATCCCTACTGTTTTACTGCGAAGATAAAGTATACCACCCACCTGTCAACGTATCTTCTTCCACGTCACCTTGTCGCGCAGATACACCGGCAGGGCCTGCTCGGCGCTGACCGCCTCGCCGGCAGCAAAGGCAGCGACACCCAGCTGAGATACCGCCGCGGCACGCGGCAGGGCCTCCGGCGCCTGCACCGATACCTGCCCGGCATGGCGCGCACACAAGCTATCGCCGTACACGCCCCAGCCGCTGCCGGCGCCCAGCCAGTCCCCGCCGTTCACGGCAGGTGTCGCAGCGGGGGCGGCCACGCACTCCTCGCCCTGCAGACGCACCAGGCCGCTTTCGCCGCGCCGGTACCGGCCCCAGTAAACCTCGTCCATGCGCGCGTCGATGGCCGTCAGCACCCGCGCGGCATCGGTGGCCTGCGCCAGTGCCGCCAGGGTCGAGATGGGCAACACCGGCAGATCCGCGCCAAAGGCCACACCCTGCGCCACGCCCACGCCGATACGGACACCGGTGAAGGCGCCGGGGCCACGGCCGAAGGCCAGTGCATCCACCTGTTGCAGAGAGATATCGGCCTCTGCCAGTAAAGACTCCAGCATGGGCAGAATCAACTCTGAATGCCCGCGCGGGGCGATCTCGAAGCGCTCGCGGATCTCACCGTCGATGTTCAGCGCCGCAGAACAGGCCTCGGTGGCAGTTTCCAGTGCGAGGATTTTCATGCTTGCTCCATTGAAAAACTTGTTCACTACAGAGGCACAGAATACACAGCAAACGTGTGGGAGCGGCTTTAGCCGCGATGGCTATGGCAGCAAGTCATTCGCGGCTAAAGCCGCTCCCACAAGTTAGTCTTGTTAAAAAAATCTGTGTCCTCTGTGTCTCTGTGGCAACCCAAAATCAGTCCGCAAAAAAAACCTGCACATCCGCCACATCACGCGTCACCGGCATCGGCGGCAGGCTGGCACGGAACACACGACCATAGGGCTTGGTTTGCAGGCGCGGGTCGCAAAGCATCAGCACACCACGGTCACTGACGTCGCGGATCAGCCGTCCTGCGCCCTGCTTCAGGGTTATGACCGCCTGCGGCAGCTGGTGTTGCATGAACGGGTTGATGCCCTGCTCGCGCATGGCGGCAAGACGCGCGGCAAGCACCGGGTCATCCGGGGCGGCGAAGGGTAGCTTGTCGATAATCACACAGGACAGCGCCTCGCCTCGCACGTCCACGCCCTCCCAGAAACTACTGGTGCCCACCAGCACCGCGTTGCCCGCCTCGCGAAAACGATCCAGCAGTTCGCCACGCGGCGCGTCACCCTGCACCAGCAAGGGGTAGGCGATGTAGTCACGCAGCAGCTCGGCCGCCGCCTTCAGCGCGCGATGGCTGGTCATCAGAAAAAAGGCCCGCCCGCGACTGGC
>CAZTPE010000102.1:0-8384 GCA_964614545.1 uncultured Ectothiorhodospiraceae bacterium | reverse complement strand
CGATACGAGACTTTTTCGAGAATTGCCCTGTTAAACCAATGCCCTGCGCGAGCTTTATGCAAATTCATGAAATATCCGGGCTATGGATGTCCCACTGGATCTGCGCCACCGCCTGGGACTGTCAAAATGATTGTTAACACCCCCTTGTCAGCTACACCGGTCGAGACGCGGCGTTGGCGCATCGGTGGTCGGGTCCAGGGGGTCGGGTTCCGGCCCTTCGTTTACCGCCTGGCGCATGAGTACGGCCTGCTGGGCTGGGTGCAGAACCAGGTCGGCCAGGTCGAGATCCGTACCCAGGGTGCCCGCGGCGCACAGGAAGCCTTCGGCGCGGCGCTGATCAACGAGGCGCCGCCACTGTCGCAGCCCCGCTTGCTGGTCGTCGACAACGTCGCGCCCGAGGCATTCGAGGGCTTCGCGATCCGCTGCAGTGAACAGCAGGGCGAGGCGCGGATCCATGTGCCGCCCGATTATTTTACCTGCGACGACTGCCTGGCGGAGCTCAACGACCCTGCCGACCGCCGCTTCCGCTATCCCTTTATCAACTGTACCCAGTGCGGGCCGCGCTATACGCTGATTCACGCCCTGCCTTACGACCGTGGCAATACCTGCATGGCGCCGTTTGCGTTGTGTCCGCAATGCGCACGCGAATATGCCGATCCGGGCGAGCGGCGTTTTCACGCCGAACCGGTCGCGTGCCCCGTCTGTGGTCCTCAGGTCGAATTCGTGCGGCCGGGCGTCCGCCAATGGGCGGACATGGGCGCATTATCCGCCTGTGTCGATGCCCTGCGCGCCGGCGAAATTGTGGCCGTCAAGGGTGTCGGCGGCTATCACCTGCTGTGCAATGCCCGCGATGATCGGGCCGTGAGGCGACTGCGTGAGCGCAAACCGCGCCCGCACAAACCATTCGCCGTCATGTTCCCGGCGCCGCTGCAGGCGCCCTTGCAGCCCCTGCTTGCCGACGTGGTGGTCGATGACGCGGAGCGCCGGTTGCTGCTGTCACCGCTGCGGCCGATTGTGCTCGCGGCACGCCGCACCGATAGCACGCTTTCAGCGCTGATCGCGCCCGGCCTACGGGAAATCGGTGTCATGCTGCCCTACAGCCCCTTGCACCATGTCCTGCTGAATGACTTTGGCGGTCCGCTGGTGGCCACTTCGGGCAATATCAGCGGCGAACCGGTATTGACTGAAAACCGTGAGGCGCAACAACGCCTAGTCCACGTTGCCAGTGGATTTCTGCACCACAACCGGCCGATTGTGCGGCCGGCCGATGATCCGGTGTACCGTACCTTGCAGGGCAAGCCACGACCGATCCGTCTGGGGCGGGGCTGCGCGCCCCTGGAGCTGACGCTGCCTTTTGAGCTGTCACGGCCGGTCATCGCGGTCGGCGGGCAGATGAAAAACACCGTGGCGCTGGCCTGGCAGCGGCGCGTTGTGATTTCTCCACACATCGGTGACCTGGGTTCGGCCCGCAGTCTGGACGTGTTTGCACAGCTTATCGAGGATCTGCAAACCTTGTATGCCGTGCGCGCCACGGCCGTGGTATGTGATGCCCACCCCGGCTATGCCGGCACGCGCTGGGCGCGGCAATGCGGCCTGCCGGTGATCCCCATCTATCATCATCGTGCGCATGCTTCCGCGCTGGCGGCCGAGCATGATGTGGAGCGGCAATGGCTGGTGTTTGCCTGGGACGGTGTGGGCTATGGTGAAGACGGCACCCTGTGGGGGGGGGAGGCGCTAGCGGGCCGGCCGGGGCAGTGGCGGCGTGTCGCCAGCATGCGTCCGTTCCATTTGCCGGGTGGTGATAAAGCCGCCCGCGAGCCCTGGCGCAGTGCCGCCGCCGTCAGCTGGGAGATCGGCCGCTCATGGCCGGGCGGTGAACAGGACGGTGATCAGCTGGCCTTGCTGTACCATGCCTGGCAACGCCAGCTGAACGCCCCGCAGACCTCGGCGGTCGGCCGCCTGTTTGACGCTACGGCTGCGTTGAGCGGCGTCTGCACGACGGCCAGTTTCGAGGGTCAGGGGCCGATGCAGCTGGAGGCGCTTTGTCAGACAGACGGTATACCGATTGACCTGCCCCTGGCGCGCGATGCGCGTGGTCTGTGGGTCAGTGACTGGCAGCCGTTGGTTGAACGTCTGCTGGCTAAGCGGGACAGCGCCCGGGTACAGGCGGAGTGCGTTCATGCAACCCTGGCGGAAGCGCTGGTTCGGCAGGCCCTGGCCATCCGTGGGGAGCGGTGCGTCGATGCTGTCGGCCTGTGTGGTGGTGTGTTCCAGAACCGGGTATTGACGGAACAGGTCTGCACGCGGTTGCAGGCCAAAGGCTTCGATGTGTACCTGAGCGAACGTGTACCGATGAATGATGGAGGTCTGTGTTTCGGCCAGGTTATCGAGTACGGTCGCTCGACGAGAGCGGCTATCACGTCAGTAGAAGAGTAACTATCAATAGAGGCAGGCATGCAGGATACCCATATTTCGCTGGCTCACGGTAATGGTGGCCGGTTTATGCGCGAACTGATCGACGGGGTGTTTGCGCGCCACCTGTCCAACCCGGATCTCGATACGCAGGCCGATGCGGCCCGGCTGGTGCTGGAGGGCGGCGAGTTGTTGTTTACCACCGACGGCTTCACGGTGCAGCCGCTGGAATTTCCCGGGGGCGATATCGGTTCCCTGGCGGTGCACGGTACCACCAATGATCTGGCTGTTGCCGGTGGTCTGCCGAAATATCTGAGCCTGAACGCCTTTATTGAAGAGGGGATGGAAATTGCGCAGCTGGACCGGCTGATCGCTTCGCTCGCCCGCACCGCCGCCGCTATCGGCGTGGCCGTGGTGGCGGGTGATACCAAGGTATTGCGGCGCGGCGAGGGTGGTGGGCTGTACCTGGCCACCACGGGTATCGGTATGCGACTGCCGGGTCCGGCGCTGGGGATGCAAGGCATCCGCGCCGGCGACCGGCTGCTGGTCAGCGGTCCGGTCGGTGATCATGGTATTGCGGTGATGCTGGCGCGCGAACAGTTCGGCCTGCGCGGTGATGTACGGTCGGATGCCGCCAGCGTGCTGCCGCTGACCCGTGCGGCGCTCGAGTTTGAGGGTTTGCGGTTTATGCGCGATCCGACCCGGGGCGGCCTGGCGACGGTCTGCCACGAACTGTGCCATGCCACCGGCCAGGACATCCGTCTGGTGGAACAGCAGCTGCCGGTGCGCGATGCCGTGCAGTCGGTCTGTGAAATACTGGGCTACGATCCCCTGTTTCTGGCCTGCGAGGGCCGTGTCCTGGCGGTTGTTTCAGCCGCCGATGCAGCGGCGTTGCTGGGCCGCTGGCGGGCCCTGCCCGAGGGGGAAGGCGCCGCACTTATTGGCACGGTGGTGGCGGGTGAGGGGCGGCTGATACTGGAAACGGAACTCGGCGGACAGCGGATTCTGGAACAGCTGGAGGACGACCCATTACCGCGGATCTGTTGATGAAAGGCGGTACTGGACAACGGTTGCCTGTCGCCGGGCGAAGCGTTCTTGCGGCGGGCGGATCTGGCGGTCAAGATGTTCGTCCACGAATAACACGAATAAACGGAAGTCCCCTTATGGCTTTTGCCAGAGCCTCATGACTGACACGGGCCGTTCGCGGCAGACCAGCCCCACCCCCGGTGGACTCCTCGGCACCCTGCGGCTGCCGTTTCTTGTCCTCACGCCGGCCTGCGTGCTGCTGGGCGTGGCCACGGCGCAGTGGCGCAGCGGCTCGGTGGATGTCATCGATGCCCTGCTGGCGTTGCTCGGTGCACTGGCCGCGCACATCAGCGTCAATGCCTTCAATGAATATCTCGATTTCCGCAGCGGACTCGATGCGCAGACCCGGCGCACGCCCTTCAGCGGTGGCAGTGGCGTATTGCCGGCACGGCCGGAGCTGGCGGGGCGGGTACTGGCGGCGGCGCTGTTTGCCTTTGTCCTGAGTGCCGCGGTGGGGCTGTATTTTCTCGTCCAGCGCGGCATGGCGCTGCTGCCGCTGGGCCTGCTCGGGCTGTTTATCGTTGCGGCCTATACCTCGTGGATCACGCGCCGGCCGTTGCTGTACCTGATTGCGCCGGGCCTGGGCTTCGGCCCGCTGATGGTGATGGGCACGGATTTCGTGCTCACGGGTTCGTACTCGATGACGGCGGCCGTCGCCTCCCTGGTGCCGTTCTTCCTGGTCAATGATCTCTTGTTGCTGAACCAGTTCCCGGACGTGGAGGCCGACCGCCGCGTGGGCCGCCGCCACCTGCCGCTGCTCATCGGCCGGCCAGCCAGCAGCCGCATCTATGTGCTGTTGTTGCTGCTGGCCTATTTGTCGCTGCTATTGGGTGTCGTGCTGGGCGTGTTGCCGACCATGGCGCTGCTGGGTCTGTTGACGCTGCTGCCGGCATTGCCCATGGCGCGGGGGATTGTCCGTTATGCCGATGAGCTGGATCGCCTGCTGCCCTATATGGCGGCGAACGTGGGCATCAATATCGCCACGCCGTTGCTGATGGCTATCGGGCTGTTGGTGGGATAGCTGCAACCAAAGTTGTGCGCACGGCGCACACTACGCCTGCCGTAGCGTGCGCCATGCGCACGATGGCTCATGCAGGCGTTGGTGTGGAGATATGGAATCTCTCACAGATTTTTTCATCTTAAGGGCATGCCCTTAATGCCGTTGCGGCCCAAGCTCGGCCTGACTGCTGAGGGAGAGCTCCTGCAAATGCGCCCACGCCTCGCGCAGGGGTTTGGGGATCTCACTGGCGGAACCCAGCAGCGGGGCGATTTTTGCCGGCAGATTATCGATCATGCAGCAGCCATTGGGGATGCCTTTCTGAAATTGTCCGGCATTGGAAAAAACCACACAGCCACAGGTCGCGATGTCTTTCGTATTCCATTCCACCGCCTGCCGATGGTGTGGATGGGTGTAGAGCGGATTGTCGAATTTCAGTGTCTTGCCATTGATGACCTGCGTCCACCGGTCCACCGAACTGCCACCGAACAGCAGGCCCTCGCGGTGCTCGAGGGTCAGCACCACAATGCCCTTCGGCATCAGCAGCAGGTAGTCGATGAAGGCCAGGCCATCGATGCCATCGGGTAGCACCACGTTGTGCAGTGATGGCACGCCCAGCGAGTCGATGACCTTCGTGACATGGCGCTCGTGCCGCGTGGCCTGGTGCCGGCGGCGAAAATACCAGGCTGCAACGGCCAGGGCCAGCAGTGCGGCGAGGCCGAGCCCCACTAGCCCCGGATTTTGTGTGATGAATGCCATTGGGAGCTTTGAATTATCTGAATGAATGGCGACGGAGTATACCCGGCTTTGCGGCCGATGATTAAATGATAAACTGGTGATAATACAGTTTGTGCGCGGGCCTGCTTCCACGTGGCCTGGCCAAGACAAGACTCGCCGGCGAGTTCCCCCACTACAAATGCGGTTAGACCATGAAAAATACTATCGACGCCTGTGTGGCATTTGATTTCAAGGGGCAGCACAATGAGCTGTGCATTCATCTCGATCTGGATCAGGCGATGGAGACGGCGGGCGTCTTGCCATCGATGTATCCGTTGATCGCCCGGCACAACAATATCGACACCTATTCCTATGAATACGAAATGATGCAGGCGGAGGAAATTCAGGTTCGCCATGCAACGGGCGTGGTGAATGATTTTGTCCGTGAAGGCCGGCTTGACGTGGCGGCCTTTGAACACCACTGGCGAGAGTTGAAGGCACTGTCTGCGCTGCGTGACATCGTCAAGCGTACGATGGACATTGATGATCTGGATCAACAGCCTGCGCTGAAGGCGGCGTTGCTGGCGGCCTATCAACTGGGCGAGGCGGCCGGTCAACGCGGATGACGATGAGCGAGATCACCATTTCCCGCCGTCCGAACGTTAGCGCCCCCGCTGATCTACCCGCCGACCTGCCGCCGGTGCTGGCGCGCATTTACGCCGCGCGCGGCATCGTCTCGGCCGAGGCGCTGGATCGCTCGCTGGCAAAACTGCTGCCCTTTACCGAACTGCTTGGCATCGATGCCGCCGTCGATCTGCTGGTGCAGGCCCTGCGCGAACGGCAGCGCATCCTCATCATCGGCGACTTCGATGCCGACGGCGCCACCAGCTCGGCGCTGGGGGTGCGGGCGTTGCGCGCCATGGGGGCGGTGCAGGTAGATTATCTGGTGCCGAATCGTTTCGAGTACGGTTACGGGCTGACGCCGGAGATCGTTGCCGTGGCCGCCGAGCGTGCGCCCGACCTGCTGATCACGGTGGACAACGGCATTGCCAGCATCGACGGCGTGGCGGCGGCCAAGGCGTGCGGGATGCGCGTGCTGGTGACCGACCATCACCTGCCGGGTGATACCCTGCCGGCGGCGGACGCCATCGTCAATCCCAGCCAGCCGGGCGATGAATTTCCCGCCAAGAGTCTGGCCGGTGTCGGGGTGATTTTTTATGTCATGCTGGCGCTGCGCGCGCGGCTGCGCGAGGCGGGCTGGTTCGACGAACGGAAGATTACCGAACCCAATCTGGCCAGCCTGCTGGATCTGGTGGCGCTGGGCACAGTGGCGGACGTGGTGCCACTGGAGCACAACAATCGTATCCTCGTCGCGCAGGGGCTGGCACGTATCCGCCGTGGGCAGTGTTGTCCCGGCATCACGGCGCTGATCCGCGTCGCCAAACGCTGCCAGCAGGATCTGGTGGCGGCGGATCTGGGCTTCGCCCTTGGCCCACGGCTGAATGCCGCCGGTCGGCTGGAGGACATGGCGCTGGGCATTGAGTGCCTGTTGGCCGACGACCCGGATGCGGCCCTGCTGCTGGCACAACGGCTGGACGAACTGAACCGCGAGCGGCGCGCGATCGAAGCGGAAATGAAGGCCGAGGCGATGGTCATCCTCGATGAAATGGAGCTGGCCGAGGATGCCGAACTGCCCGTGGGCCTGTGCCTGTTCGAGCCGCACTGGCATCCGGGCGTGATCGGCATCCTTGCCTCGCGGGTCAAGGATCGTCTGCACCGGCCGGTGATCGTCTTTGCCGAAACGGGTGCCGAATCGGGCGACGATAACATCAAGGGCTCGGCGCGCTCGGTGCCCGGTCTGCACATCCGTGATGCGTTGGACGCGGTGGCCAAGCGGCATCCCGATCTGCTGAGCAAGTTCGGCGGGCATGCGATGGCTGCTGGGTTGTCGCTGGCGCGGGGCGATTTTGCGCGTTTTAGTCGCGCCTTCGACGAAGAGGTGCGACGTCATCTCGGCCCGGCCGATTTGCGCCGGGAGATTCTCAGCGACGGCGAATTGAGCGCCGCCGAACTGACTTTGCCACTGGCCGAGAGCCTGCGCGCCGCCGGGCCGTGGGGGCAGGGTTTTGCCGAGCCGCTGTTCGACGGGGTGTTCGATATCGTCAGCCGCCGTATCGTCGGCGACAATCACCTCAAGCTGGTGTTGCGGCCGCCGGGTAGCGAGCAGATCATCGACGCCATCGCCTTCAACACCGTGGATGATGACTGGCCGGCGGACACCGCGCAGGTGGAACTGGCCTACCGGCTGGATGTGAACGAGTACAACGGCCGACGCAGCACACAGCTGCTGGTCGAATTCATCCAGCCTCGTCGCATTCCCGCAGAGTCGCGCCTGTAGTATCATTGCGCGCCCTTATTCCGGCGTTTCTTACGGTAAAAAACACAAAGGTTTCATACCCATGCTCGAGATCGGCCTCATTTCCTCCCGCATCAGAGATATGCAAGAGCGTGCGCACGCTCTGAGGGGGTATCTTTGACTACGATAGCAAACGCGAAAGGCTGGTAGAGGTCGAGCGCGAGCTGGAAGCTCCCGAGGTCTGGAACGACCCCGAGCGTGCCCAGGCCCTGGGCCGGGAGCGCGCCCAGCTGGAAAACGTGGTGAATGTCCTCAGTCAGATGAAGGAATCCCTGGACGAGGCCCTCGAACTGCTGGAAATGGCCGCCGAGGAAGACGACCAGGACACCGCCGATGCGGTGGTGACGGATCTGGATAAGCTGGAAAAGGATCTCGCCGCGCTGGAGTTCCGCCGCATGTTTTCCGGCGAGATGGACAGCGCCAACGCCTTCCTCGATATCCAGGCCGGCTCCGGCGGCACCGAGGCACAGGACTGGGCCAGTATGCTGCTGCGCATGTACCTGCGCTGGGGCGAGCGCCACGGTTTCAAGACCGAGCTGATCGAGGTCTCCGACGGTGAAGTAGCCGGTATCAAGAGCGCCACCATCCGTTTCGAGGGTGATCACGCCTTCGGCTGGCTGCGCACCGAGACCGGTGTGCACCGGTTGGTGCGCAAGTCGCCCTTCGATTCCGGAAACCGCCGCCACACCTCGTTCGCCTCCGTGTTCGTCTCACCGGAAATAGATGACGATATCGAGATCGACATCAACCCCGCCG
>CAZTPE010000101.1:0-8454 GCA_964614545.1 uncultured Ectothiorhodospiraceae bacterium | reverse complement strand
GTGCCCACGGGTTCCGTGAATGGCGCGGTGCGTGTCAGTTATTCCCTGAGTGAAATCGACCGGGCGGTGCAGCGTCAGTTCTGGCTGATCCTCGGCGTCAATCTGTCTTTCTTTGTGTTTGGGCTCGTGCTCATCAACCTGCTACTGAAGAACTGGGTGATCACGCCCCTGTTGAGCATCAGTGATGTGGTCAAGCGCCGGGCGAAAGGGGACACTTTGGTGCGGGCAGGCCTGGATACAGACGATGAAATCGGTGGCCTCGCACGCGCCTTCAACAACATGGCGGATAATGTCAATGCGGTGACCGAACGCGAGCACGAAGCGGCGGAGACCCTGCGGCGGCAGATTGATCATCTGCTGGAGGCCGTTGAGCGGGTGGCAGAGGGTGACTATTCAGCCAAGATAGAACTGGATGCCGATGGCGAAGATGCCGTTGCCGAGCTGGGTGAGAGTCTGCAGATCATGATTAATTACATCGCTATCTCCAGCGAGCAGAAACGTGAGGAAGTCGAGACACTGGAGTGCAAGGTAGATGCTATATTGCAAGTCGTGACCCTGGCGGCACAGGGGGATCTTACCGGTGAGGTGGATATCGACGGCTACGATGCCATCGGCAAACTGGCGCAGGGTGTGCAGAGCATGGTGAACAATCTCAATGCGCTGGTGGCGCAGGTGCAGCATTCCGGTATTCAGGTCACCTCATCGGCGACGGAGATTGCTGCAACGGCAAAACAGCAGGAGGCCACCATTTCCGAGCAGGCAGCGACGACCAACCAAATTGCCGCCACGGCGACGGAGATTTCAGCGACCACCAAGGAGTTGGAAAACACCATCGACGAAGTGGCCGAGGTGGCGGAGCGCACCGCCCATTCCGCGGCCAATGGTCAGCAGGAACTGGGCAACATGGAATCCACCATGCAGCAGATTGTCGATGCCGCGGGCTCCATTGCCTCCAAGTTCGAGGTGTTGAACGAGAAGGCGCGCAACATCAACAGCGTAGTGACGACCATCACCAAGGTGGCGGATCAGACTAACCTGCTGTCACTGAATGCTGCCATCGAGGCCGAGAAGGCGGGTGAATACGGACTAGGCTTCTCGGTTGTGGCGAACGAGATACGTCGCCTGGCGGATCAGACCGCCGTAGCGACGCTGGACATTGAGCAGATGGTGAAAGAAATGCAGTCTGCCGTATCGGCCGGTGTGCTCAGCATGGAGAAGTTTTCCGTGCAGGTACGCAATAGTGCCGAGGACGTCAGCGAGGTCTCCGCCCAGCTCGCGCAGATCATTGATGAGGTGCAGACACTGACGCCGCGCTTTGAAAGCGTACAGGAAGGTATGCATTTCCAGAGTCAAGGGGCGCAACAGATCAAGATGGCCATGATGCAGCTCAGTGAATCGGCGCAGCAGACCGTGGATTCGATTCGCCATTCCAACGCGGCCATCGATCAACTGAATGATGCTGCGCAATCGATGCAGAGCAGTGTTTCCAAACTGCGAGTGAGCAAGTCTCATAGGTAGCCTGCGAAATGCTGTTTTTACAGTTTGTCGTCGATAAAACCCGCTATGTGCTGGCGGCCGGGAATATCATGGAGGTTGTGCCATTAGTTCCCTTACAAAAACAGCCCAATGCACCGGCGCATATTGCCGGGCTGATGAATTATCGGGGCAGTTCTCTTCCGGTCATCGATCTCAGCCAACTGTTTGCAGGGCGTAAAGCAATCTTGCGACTCAGCTCTCGCATCGTTGTCGTCAAGGTTGTATTACCGGATCAGGAAACACGGAATATTGGCCTGTTACTGGAAAAGGCGACCGAAATTCTGAAAATGGATGAAGGGGAGTTTAGCGAGCCAGGTATTGAAAATCCACAGGCCCTTTATCTCGGCAAGGTTGTCATGGACGGCCAGGGAATGCTGCAATTGATTTCTCCTGAATACATTCTTTCGGCAATGGATATTGAATTACTGTTTCCTGCATCGTCAGGTCGATGATAAACAGTATGTCACTGAAAAAAATAAAAGCTATGCTCAAGGAGGTCATTGGCCTTTATCCAAATTCTATTGGCGATGCCAGTATAGAACGAGCCATTCATCATCGAATGCAGGCTGTGGATATTCGTTCTTTTGGCGTTAAGGGAGAGATGGAGTATCTGCTGAGAATAAAAAAAGACAGCAAGGAATTTGATGAGCTTGTAGAAGAAGTGGTTGTTCCTGAGACTTGGTTTTTCCGCAATATTTTTCCTTTTGAGGCATTGGCCAGTTATCTCCCAGGACTTAAAAATAAACGTCCGGGTGACGAGGATGCAGAGCTGAAGATACTCAGCCTGCCATGCTCAACGGGTGAAGAGCCCTATTCCATCGCCATGGTTCTGATGGAAAAAGATTTACCGATCGGTAAGTTTTCGATTGATGCCCTCGATATCAGCCAACGTGCGATCCGCAAGGCCAAGCGTGGAATTTATGGTCAGCATTCCTTTCGTGAGGAGTATCGTGGACTGCGTGAAAAATACTTTCAGCGTACGCAGGCAGGATATGTTCTGGCACCGGAAGTTAAAGCGAAGGTAAAATTCTCACGTGCCAATATAATCGCCGATAATCTTGATCACTACCAGCAGGATTATGATGTCATTTTCTGCAGAAATTTATTGATATATTTTGATCGACAGACCCAGGCATGTGTCTTGAAAAAGCTGTACCGTATGCTAAAGCCTAAGGGGATTCTCTGTGTAGGACACGCTGAAGCGGCTCAGGTGACAAAGAGCCACTTTATTTCTCTTGATATTTCTATGGCCTTCGCCTTCAGTAAAATAGATAATGCTATTGAAACATCTTATATTTCCCGTTCAGCTAGCAAAAAAATCTCTACGAAAAATAGTAAAGCACTAAAAAACCTGGAAAGTACCTTTCAAAGTCTTGTTGGTTTGGTTGAAAAGGACCAGGAGATTAGTAATCGCCTATCCAGGAATAGGACACTTACACAAGTACCTGCGGAAAGTAATCGTAGAGTGAAGAAGTTGCCAAAGGTGAGGGAAGAGAGTCAGGAAAATATACAGGATAAGGCGCATGCAAGAGGGGGCGTCACACTGAAAAAAATTTCCGAATATCTGGATATGGGAAGGCTGAATGATGCAGCGACACTGTGTGAGTCCCATTTGAAGAATAACCCAGAATCCACCGATGCCTATTATTACCTGGGACTCATCAGTCACCAGAAGGGTAGTCCGGCTGCTGCTGAATCCCTGTTAAAAAAGGCGCTTTATCTTGATCCAGATCATCACTTGGCGATTGGTCTGCTGGCCCTTCTGGCAGAAGAACGGGGTGATGCCGGGCAGGCCGAGGATTACCGGCGCAGACAGAAACGGGCGATCAACCGTAATTCAAGTACCGATGGATGAAAGAGGAAACGGAAAAACTGGATGACTGCTGGAACAGAGTCGGTGTATGGGCTCATTCTGTTTCACGCTGTGAACGGTTGAAAGATGTCGTTCACTGCCGTAACTGTGAGGTTTTTATTGCTGCCGGGAAGCAGATTCTTGAGCGGGAATTGCCGTCAGGCTACCAGCAAGAGAATCTCGCCATACTGGTGGGCACGGATACGACCAGTCATCAGGACTGTGTCAGCATTATCGTCTTTCGTCTGGGATCTGAATATTTTTCCCTGCCGGCAGATGTGTTTGAGATCGTGACGGAATCGAGACCGGTGCACCGCTTGCCCCACGTAAACAGCCCATATGTGAAGGGAGTGGTGAATATTTCTGGTGAAGTGTGTCTGTGTCATTCACTGATGACGGTGCTGGCGGTGGATGCCTGTTGGGATGAGCCTGAAGAGAAAGAACGGCATGTCTATAAACGGATGATCGTCGTTAACCTTGACGAGGGGAGATATGTTTTCCCGGTCGATGAAGTGAAGGGGATGGCACGCTATCGGCCTGCGCAACTGAAATCGGCACCGGCGACGATTGATGATGAAATTCAGCAACTGATTCGGGGTACCTTTCAATATGGGGATGACCGAGTTGCCGTTCTGGATGTAGACGGATTGCATCGCATGTTGCACGTCGGGAGTCCGTGAAGTGGGTATACCGTAGGGATGACTATTTAAGCGATGAGTGACGGCAGCTACAGTGACATGTCTATGTTTGACCTGTTTCGTATGGAAGCGGAAGGTCAGCTGGCGTCACTCGGACAGGGTTTGCTGGTATTGGATAAAGACCCGGTGAATGACAAAGAGCTGGAGGCGCTTATGCGTGCCTCTCACTCACTGAAAGGTGCTGCACGCATGGTGGGTGTAGAACCCGTGGTACAGATTGCACATGTCATGGAAGATGTTTTTGTTGCTGCACAGCATCAGAAAATTTTTCTCACCAGTCCCGCTATTGATGTGTTGTTACATGCAACGGATCTGATTGAAACGATTGCTGGACTGGCTGAGGAAAGCATCGAAAGTTGGTTTTCGCAGAACAAGGCGCAGGTTGATACTGCTGTCGATGAGCTGGGGCAGATTACTTGCGGGGATCCTGTAACGGATGCGTCTGCGTCACCGATCCCCGCAGTGCTGGAGGGGGTTGAACACGCGGATGCGGATTTGGCTGAGACACCCGTGCTTACTGACGAGGAAGAAACCACTCCGGCTGCGTTGGTTCCCGGCTCGAGGGCTCCAGTAGGCAGCAAAGATGATGATCGCATGCTGCGTATCAATGCGGAGCGAATGTCGCGCATCCTTGGAGTGTCCGGTGAAATGCTCGTGGAGTCATGCCGGCTCTCGACCTTCTCGGATTCTCTGATGATTCTCAAGCGGCGGCAGAATGAATTGATGGAAGACCTGGAAAGCCTGCTCTACAGCCAGGGCCATGACGCTCCTGCGGCAATAGGTGTGGAGCTGCGTGCGTTACAGAAGAAACTTAATGTATGCCGCCAGTTGCTGGGTCACCAGTTGGCATCACTGGATGAGTACGATCTCAGGAACAGCAATCTGTCCAACACGCTTTATCACGAAGTCAGTGGCAGTCGGATGCAGCCGTTTGCCGAAGGCACCGCCGGCCTTGAACGTATGGTTCGGGATCTGTCTCGCCAGCTGGGTAAAGAGGTTGAGCTGGAAATTCGCGGCAAGGAAACACTCGTTGACAGGGATGTGCTGGAAAAAATAAAGTCGCCACTGAATCATTTATTGCGTAATGCGGTGGATCACGGTGTGGAGTTTCCGCAGGAGAGACTGGCCGCAGGCAAGCCGGCGAAGGCGAAAATTGTCGTTGCTGCGAGTCATGGTGGTGGATTGTTGCGTGTCAGCATTCGTGATGATGGCGCCGGTATCGACCTCGGCAGGTTGAGAGAAAAGATTGCCGATAAAGGCCTGTCGACACCAACGGTGATTGCGTCGCTGAGTGATGATGAATTAATTGAGTTTCTATTTTTACCGGACTTTTCCACCCGTGATGAGGTGACGGAGACCTCGGGGCGCGGTGTTGGTCTGGATGTCGTGCATGACATGATGAGGGCGCTGGGCGGCACGGTCAGTGTCGAGAGTCACCCGGGGCTGGGCGTTAAATTTATCCTGCAGCTGCCGCTAAGTTTGTCAGTGCTGAGCGCCCTGCTGGTGGAGATTGCCGATGAGCCCTATGCCTTTCCCCTGAGTCGGGTCGATCGCCTGCTGTCTGTTCCTGGTGACAATATAAAGGTTATGGACGGGCGTCAGTATTGTGAGCTGGATGGCGAATTGATTGGCCTGGCATCCGGGCCGCAGGTGCTGGGGCTGGAGCATGAATCGGTCGCGCGTGATGAGGTTCCGGTGGTGGTGGTGAGTGACAGGCTTGAGCAATATGGTGTGGTGGTTGACCGTTTTATCGGCCAGCGGCAAATTTCTGTTCAGCCACTGGATTCCCGTCTTGGCAAGGTACAGGACGTGAGCGCAACGTCACTGATGGAAGATGGCTCACCCTTGCTGATCCTGGATGTGGACGATGTGGTGCGTTCCATCGATCACATCGTCAAGGGTGGGCGCCTGAGTTCAGTGCTTTATGAGCAACAAAAACAGCAACGGCAAAGGGCCAAGAGGGTGCTGATTGTGGATGATTCACTGACGGTGCGGGAAGTCGAACGAGATTTGCTGGAATCCTACGGTTATATCGTCGAAACCGCTGTGGATGGTGTGGATGGGTGGAATGCCGTACGCAGTGGCGACTACCATCTGGTGGTCAGCGATGTGGATATGCCACGCATGAATGGTATTGATCTGGTTCGGGCCATTAAACAGGATCTGCAGCTGCGTTCTACGCCGGTGATGATTGTCTCCTATAAGGATCGGGCAGAAGACCGCCAGCGGGGCCTGGAAGCCGGTGCCGACTATTATCTGGCAAAAGGCAGTTGCCATGACGACACGCTGATTGAAGCCGTTGTTGATCTGATCGGGGAGGCTCGGGTATGAGAATCGGTATTGTTAATGATATGCCCATGGCCATTGAGGGAATGCGGCGTGTGGTGCTGAGCTGCGGGGAGCATGAAGTGGCCTGGGTTGCACGTGATGGCCGCGAGGCGGTTGAGCAGTGTGCGAGAGATTGTCCCGATCTGATCCTGATGGATCTTATTATGCCGGTGGTGGATGGTGTCGAGGCGACGCGGCAGATCATGCAGGCCACACCCTGTCCGATCCTGATCGTGACGGCCTCGGTGAACCATAATTCCGCCATGGTCTTCGAGGCCATGGGTGCCGGTGCACTGGATGCGGTCAATACACCCATGCTGGGTATGGGTAGCCAGAGTGAGGGACGCGATCTGCTGCTGCGCAAGATCCGCATGATCGGTGTGCTGAACCGAACCAGTACTTCGGTGGCCAGTGCACCACCGGCGCGCAGCCGATGGGAAGCCACCGATCCATCGACCCAGGGGTGTCTGCTGACCATTGGCTCCTCTTCGGGTGGCCCGCAGGCGGTGGCCGAAATACTCCGCAGCTTGCCCGCGGATTTCCCGGCCCCCGTGGTGCTGATCCAGCATGTCGATGAACAGTTTGTTGCCGGTCTGGCCGATTGGTTGGATCGGCAGACCGCCCTCAAGGTATGTCTGGCTAGTGAGGGGGATCGCCCCGAGGTGGGCACGGTGTTATTGGCCGGCAGTAATAATCACCTGATACTGAAGAATACTGGTGCATTGGCCTATACTCCGGAACCACTGCAGACACCGTACCGCCCATCGGTGGATGTATTCTGGCATTCGCTGGCAGCCTGTTGGCAGGGTGAGATCATGGCGATCCTGTTGACGGGAATGGGGCGTGATGGTGCCCAGGGCATGCTGGAATTACGTCACAAGGGCGCCTGCACCATTGCGCAGGATGAGGCCTCGTCCGCCGTTTATGGCATGCCCAAGGCCGCCAAGGAACTTCATGCGGCACTGGAGATCTTATCGCTGGAGACGATACCTGAAGTAGTGATGTCTAAATTTCCTGTGCAGATAAGGCAGGAGGCCCAATGATGACGATAAACATGGCAATGGACCCTGAGCAATCCCATGAAGCCGAACCGCCCGCCGATGATCTGGGCAGGCTGGTGGTATTGCTGGTGGACGACCAGCTGATGGTCGCCGAAGGTATTCGTCGCATGCTGGCCAGTGACGAGGATATTGAATTCCATTATTGCGCGGAGCCTAAAAAGGCGGTGGCCATGGCGCTGGAGATACGTCCTACGGTGATCCTGCAAGATCTCATCATGCCGGATATGGATGGTTACACCCTTGTGAATGATTATCGCGCAGAGCCGGAAACGCAGAATATTCCGGTGATCGTGCTTTCCACCAAGGAAGACCCGAAGGACAAGAGCAAGGCCTTTGAACGTGGCGCCAATGACTATCTGGTCAAGCTGCCGGATCAGATCGAACTGGTGGCGCGGATTCGCGCACATTCACGCAGTTATCTGGCCCATCAGGCGCTGCGTGAAACCCAGGCAAAGCTGGAGCAAAGCAATGCCGAACTGAAAAAACTGAGCTGTCTGGATGGCCTGACCGGCATTGCCAACCGCCGTCGGCTTGACGAATTTCTGCGTATGGAATGTCTGCGTTCAGTGCGTGACGACACACCGCTGTCACTAATCCTCATCGACATCGATTTCTTCAAACCCTACAACGACCACTACGGTCATCTTGCTGGTGACGAGTGCCTGCGCCGGGTTGCCCGAGGTCTGGACGAGGCTGTGCAGCGTGCCTCGGACCTTATCGCCCGCTACGGCGGTGAAGAGTTTGCCGTGATCCTTCCGAATACCGACCTGGATGGCGCCAAGCGGATTGCCAGTGAACTGTGTGAAAAAATTCGCTCACTGGGGGTTCCGCACGAATACTCACAGGCTGCGGATATTGTGACCATCAGCCTGGGTGTGGTCAGTCGCGTGGCCTGTGAAAACCTGTCACCCGCCGATCTCATCAACCTGGCGACGCCGCCCTGGATTGCGTCAACGGCAATAATGCGGTGGCAGTTGCG
>CAZTPE010000100.1:0-8517 GCA_964614545.1 uncultured Ectothiorhodospiraceae bacterium | reverse complement strand
CTCAGTCTTCCTGCGTCACGCGCAGTACTTCTTCCACCGACGTCTCGCCGGCAAGAATGCGACGCAGGCCATCCTGCCGAATACCGGGGCTGGATTTGCGCGCATAACTTTCTATATCGAGTTCACTGACGCCATCGTGGATCATGCCGCGCAGGGTGTCGTCGATTTCCACCAGTTCATAGATACCACTGCGGCCACGGTAGCCCAGATAATTACAGTGCTTACAGCCCTCGGCCTTGTAAAACGTCGGCGGGTTATCGGTGTCAAAACCAAAGCGTTCGCAATCGACCGGGCCGGCGGTGTACGAGGTCTTGCACTCCGGACACAGCAAACGCACCAGACGCTGCGCCAGCACACCGAGCAGCGTGGACGACAGCAGGAAGGGTTCCACGCCCATGTCGCGCAGGCGGGTCACGGCGCCAACGGCGCTGTTGGTGTGCAGGGTCGACAGCACCAGGTGGCCGGTCAGCGAGGACTGCACGGCGATCTCCGCCGTTTCCAGGTCGCGGATCTCGCCGATCATCACCACATCCGGATCCTGTCGCAAAATAGCGCGCAGGCCACGCGCAAAGGTCATGTCGACCTTCATGTTGACATTGGTCTGACTGACACCTTCGAGGTCGTATTCCACCGGGTCCTCGACGGTCATGATATTGCGTTTGTGATCGTTGAGCTGTGTCAGCCCCGCGTACAAGGTGGTGGTCTTACCGGAACCGGTCGGCCCCGTAACCAGAAGTATACCGTGCGGCCGATGAATGATGTGATCCATCACCTTGCGTGTTCTTTCGTCCATGCCCAGGTGTGAAAGGTTGAGCCGCCCCGCCTGCTTATCGAGCAGACGCATCACCACACGCTCGCCCTGTCCGGTGGGAATTGTGGAGACGCGCACATCCACCGCACGACCTGCCACGCGCAAGGAGATGCGGCCGTCCTGCGGCAGGCGTTTTTCGGCAATATCCAGCTTAGACATAACCTTAATTCGCGATACCAGAAGCGGCGCCAGCACCCGACGAGGGGTGAGCACTTCACGCAACACACCATCGACGCGAAAACGCACCACTAGTCGGGTCTCATAGGGCTCGATATGAATATCCGAGGCCTCTTCCTTGATGGCCTGGGTCAACAGGGCATTGATGAGACGAATGATGGGTGCATCATCTTCACTTTCCAGCAGGTCTTCCGGCTCCGGTAGATCCTGTGCCACCTGAAACAGGTCGGCCTCTTCGTCGAGGTCGTCCATCATCTGCATGGCCTGGCCGGAGTGCTGCTCGTAAGATTGCTGCAGGCGCGCATCAAACTCATCGATGTCAATCAGCTTGATGCGTACGGGCATGCCGAGAAAGCGCCGCATCTCAGCGAGGGTCACGGTGCTGACGCCGGGGCGCGCCAGCACCACGGTGTGATCCGTGTGCTCCTCGCCCACCATGACGCCGTTGCGCTTGGCAAAGGCGAAAGGCAGACCATGGGCGCCGCTCACCTCATCCATCTCCCCGGCAGGCATTTCCTCACCAAGCAGTGTATCCGCCGTCTCCGTCATCATCTACTGTCCGGCCTTTGGCTGACTACTCTCCGTTGTGCCACCCTTATTCTCCACCTTTTCATCTGCAGGAGCCTCTTCGTCGAACGGCTTGGGAATGTAAAGATAGTCCTGCTCGGAAGGCAGAATCGGATGTTCCTCGCCGGACAGCAGACCGACACCTTCATCGAGCAGATCCAGCTGGCGACCGCGAATATAAGTGTATTTGCTGCGTGTCAGGTTCAGACTATCTTGGCGGGAACGAATAATCGTCGGACGCATAAAGACCATTAAATTGATTTTTATTTTCTGCACGGACTTGTAACGGAACAGCGCTCCCAGCAGGGGAATGTCGCCGAGACCCGGCACCTTTTGCTCATTTTCCACCACCCGATCTTCGATCAGCCCACCCAGCACCAGCGCAGCACCATCGTCCACCAGCACACTGGTGGTGATAGAGCGTTCGTTGGTCACCACGTCACCCTGCCCGGCCGATCCTGCGGCAATGCCATCGACTTTCTGTTCGATGTCGAGACGAATGGTGTTGCCCTCGTTGATCTGCGGCTTGACCTTGAGGCGAATGCCCACCTGCTTACGTTCAAGGGTAGTGAAGGGATTCACCGAACCCGTCGTGCCTCCTGTACTGGTAAACGAACCGGTAGGAATGGAAAGCTCCTGGCCAACGAAGATTTCTGCCTCTTCGTTGTCCATGGTCACCAGGTTCGGCGTGGAGAGGATATTGGTGGCGCCGTCGCCTTCCAGGGCGCGAACCAGGGCGGCGAAGTTAAATGTGCCGCTGTTAAAGCGGCCAGCACCCACCGTCATGCCGGTGCCGATGGCACCGATGGCGGCGAGTGGATTGCCGGAGGCCGCCAGCGCGGCACTGGCGAGACTGGAGATGCTGGTGCCGCCGCCGCCAAAATTGATCGCCCCGACGGGCATGTTGCCCCCCGAACCATCGAGTATCCATTGCACACCCAGCTCGGCGGAGCGATCCGAGGAAACCTCAGCGATCACCGCCTCCACCAGCACCTGTGCGCGGCGTATGTCCAGCTGGCGAATCACCGAGGCCAGAGAACGATACACCGTCGGCGTGGCGGTAATGACCAGAGCATTAGTACTTTCGTCGGCCTGGATATCGAAGGGCTGGTTGCGCACAGCCGCCGGTGTCTTGGCCTTTCCGTTACCTTTTTTTGCCTTGCCGACGCCGGTGAGTACCGTCGCCAGATCCTTGGCCTTGGCGTAGCGCAGGTACACCACGTGGGTATCGCCGCTGGTTTCCGAGGGGGTATCGAGGTGGGAGATAATAGCGCGCAACTGCAGGCGGGTGGTGCGATCGCCGCCGATAAGGATGCTGTTGGTGCGTTCATCCGCCACCAGCGTGGGTTTGGCAGCCTTCGGATTCTGTTTCGCACCCTGCTGCCGCAGGGAGTTGAGCACGCGCACCAGATCCGCCGCCACGGCATGCTCCAGCTGGATGTATTCGATTTCGCCGCTGCTGGGCTGATCGATGCGCTGGATGATTTTCACCAGCCGCGCAATGTTGGCGGCACGATCAGAGATGATCAGCACGTTGCTGGGCGGATAGGCCGCCAGGTGCCCCTGTGGTGGCACCAGCGGGCGCAGGATGGGCACCAGTTGCGCGGCGGTAACGTGTTCGATCTGTACCACGCGGGTGACGGACTCATCGCCACGACCCGGATGCCGTTTACTGGCGGTGGGCATGCCGCTGTGTTTGGCGTCGGCATCGGGGACGATCTTGATCGCCTCGCCGCTGGGCACGGCCGAATAGCCATGCACTTCAAGGATCGACAGGAAGACTTGGTAGATCTCCTTTTCGCTCATCGGGCGATTGGAAATCAGCGTCACCTTGCCCTTGACGCGCGGATCGATGATGAAGTTCTTGCCGGTAACTTCGGCCACCGCGCTGATCACCGCATTGATGTCGGCACCCTTGAAATTGAGCATATTCTGCGGCGGCGCGGCCATCGCAGGCAGAACCAGGATGAGCCACAGCAGCAGTGCGCCCAGCACCGGGGTCAGGCCCGATGTCCACAGGTGTCGGGCCCGGCAATGTCGTTGCAAAATCATGATAACAGTCAATCCCTCGGCCACAGGCGGCCATTGTAATCCGTCATGGGAACTTCTGATCAATTCTGAACGAACAGACATGAGATTCAAAATGGTCAAGATCAAGGCGCCAATCGCTGCCAATAGCGGGGACTAGTGGCAAGATTGGCACCAACAGTAGGCGCTCTAGGCGACACCGAGATTGGGCATTTTGGACTCATGGCTGTCGGTCATGAATCGATCAGAGGTTCCCCTATTCAATTTGAAACGAAAAGCTCTGTGGGGCGCCGTTGCGCTCCACTTCCAGGCTGATCTGCGACAGGTTGGATACATCACGCATCAGCTCCAACGCCTTCAACGGGTTGTCCATGGGAATGCCATTGATGGACGTCACCACATCGCCGGCACGCAGGCCAAAGCGCGACAGCAATTGGCGGTCGCGGCCCGGGCGAATACGGTAGCCCTTGAGCTTACCGGTAGTGCGGTCACGCACCGGCTCGGCACGCACCAGCTCCATTACGCTCTGCGGGTCAGTGGTCAAGGCATCGCGGTACTGACGCAGCAAGGCACCGGTGTCTGCGGTACTCGCCGAGATGGCGGCTGCCGACCGACCACCGGTGGTCGAACTCTTAGCCGCCCGGTTATTCACCAGGGTATTCGCATCCTTGGGCAAGCGCAGGGTTTCCAGCCGCCCGCGGTATTCCAGAATGATACGGTCGACATGAATTTCCTTCAGCACGGCATTACCCGGCAACTTATCGTTCACCGCGTAGGCATCTTCCAGCCCCTTGCCGTCAGCGATGATGGCGCGTGCAATAGCAAGGTTGTCCGAGGCCAGCACGCCGTGCAGCTTCAGGTTCAGGCGGGTATCCGGGGCATCCACCACCTTGGCAGCCGCTTTGGGTGCGGCCTTCCCGGCCTCACCAAACAGATGCAGGCGTTCGATACTGAGGGCCGACACCCTGGTCGATACCGAGCGGGTCTGCGCCGGGACGGGCCCGGGCTGGAAAAGTCCGGCCATGCTCTCATCAGGTGCCGGCAACAGCGTCCAGGTCAGACTGGCCAGCGCCTTTGCCAGCAGCACGATCAGCAGTAACGTGACCAACGCGGACAAACGTCGATCCTGCGCCAACACCGCCATCCGCGGCAGCCAGTCCGTCTGCCAGCTAGGCATAGAGAGACTCCGGGAATTCATCGAGTAGATATTTTGTCATATTACGGCGATTTTTCGTCCCACAGGGCATTGTCACGGCGCCCGATTCAGTTGCATGATGCATGATTCACGCCAAGGCCAACTAGCACTAGACGCTAACAGGATTGGCCGCCAATCACCAGCCTGCGCAAGCGTGGAAAGAGCCGTACCTCTGGACTTGTGATAGATATCGGGAATTTCCACACATTGTACGCTAGCACATGACCACCTGATGGTTCCGTATCGGCCTGCCGGGCCTGATATTGGTGACGATTTCCCGTCTCACCGTCGCCGACGACGGGCGCTATGTGCGGAATGCGGAACCTATCTGCGACTTTACCAGGGACAAGCGATAACCCGCTTTAGGAAACCTCTGATTAATGCTCGCGCGTCGAATGGAACTCTATCTCAGGCCAACGCTCCATGGTCAGGTCAAGGTTGATGCGCGTTGGGGCGATATAGGTCAGATTGCCATCACCATCCAGGGCCAGGTTGTCATGGGCCTTCTTCTTGAACTCGTCGAGTTTCTTTTCATCCATGCATTCCACCCAGCGTGCCGTCGCGACATTGACCGCTTCAAACAGGCATTCCACCTTGTACTCATGCAGCAGTCGGTGGACGACCACATCAAACTGCAGGATGCCCACAGCGCCGACGATCAGGTCATTGCTGTTCAACGGCCGAAACAGCTGAGAGGCGCCCTCTTCGCATAACTCCTGCAAACCCTTCTGCAGGGCCTTCATACGCAATGGATCACGCAGACGCGCACGGCGAAACAGTTCCGGCGCAAAATGTGGGATGCCGGTAAATTTCAGCTCTTCACCCAGGGTAAAGGTATCGCCAATCTGGATCGTGCCGTGATTGTGCAAACCGATGATGTCGCCGGAATAAGCATTCTCGACGTGCTCGCGGTCCGCAGCCATAAACGTGATGGCATTGGGGATTTTCACATCGCGGCCTATGCGCACATGGCGTACCTTCATACCCTGGCTGTACTGCCCGGAACAAATACGCAGAAAGGCGATGCGATCGCGGTGCGACGGGTCCATATTGGCCTGGATCTTGAACACGAAACCGGTGAATTTTTCTTCATCAGGCGCGACATCGCGTGTCCTGGTTTTGCGCGGCGGCGGTGAAGGCGCGAAGTTGACCAGTGCATCCAGCAGTTCTCGCACACCAAAGTTGTTGATGGCGGAGCCAAAGTAGACCGGCGTCAGCTCGCCGGCAAGATAGGCATCGGCATCGAATTCATGACTGGCGCCACGCACCAGCTCCACCTCTTCGCGCAACTCCTCGGCCACGCTACCGAACAGTTCGTCGAGGCGCGGATTGTCCAGACCTTCAATGACCTCGCCTTCCTGAATCTTGCCACCGTGACTGGGGCTGAACAGATGGATGGTGTCGCTGTAGAGATCGAACACACCCTTGAAGGCCTTGCCCATGCCGATGGGCCAAGTCATCGGCGCACAGCGTATCTTGAGGATATCCTCGACTTCATCGAGTAGATCCAGCGGGTCACGGCCCTCACGATCAAGCTTGTTAATAAAGCTGATGATGGGCGTATCGCGCAAACGACAGACCTCCATCAGCTTGATGGTGCGCTGCTCGACACCCTTGGCACAGTCAATCACCATCAGCGCCGAATCAGCTGCAGTGAGGGTGCGGTAGGTATCTTCAGAAAAGTCTTCGTGGCCGGGCGTGTCGAGCAAGTTGATGATGCAGTCGTTATACGGAAACTGCATCACCGACGAGGTCACCGAGATACCGCGTTGCTGCTCCAGCGCCATCCAGTCAGAGGTGGCATGGCGTGCGGCCTTACGCCCCTTGACGGTACCGGCCATCTGAATCGCTCGCCCGAACAACAGCAGTTTTTCTGTCAGCGTGGTCTTACCCGCATCGGGATGCGAGATGATCGCAAAGCTGCGCCGGCGTCCGGCTTCCTGCTTGATGGCTGACATGCTGATTGGCTGCTCTGAGAGCGATATTGGAAGGGAAAATGGTGGGCCGTCCGCGACTCGAACGCGGGACCATCGGATTAAAAGTCCGGTGCTCTACCAACTGAGCTAACGGCCCGAAAAATGGGACTGCAATAATACCCGAATCGGGCCGAATGACAAGAGGCTGAAGATAACAAAAGGCCATCGGCAAACACATCTACCGACGGCCTTTTTATCAGCAATAAAGGGCACTTCTAATTATTGATTGAGGCCTCTGCGCAACCTGTCAAAAAGTTGCAACACAGAGGACGGACCCGCTTGTAGCTGAAGCAGCAAGCAATAATTAGAAGTGCCCTAAAGTTACACGGCGTCGAGGCTGCGCAATCCCGAAGGCAGGAGCTTCATATCCACCAGTGAGGTTACCAGCGCCTTGAAAAAAGTGGCCTCCTCTTCATAGACCAGTTTGTAGTACTGGATCTTCATGGTCAGCGCACAACCAAAGATGATCGAGATCAGGGCGATGAACGAACCGATGGCCAGGGTTGAGAAACCCGTGATGCCCTGGCCGATGGTGCAGCCCATGGCCAGCACGCCGCCAAAGCCCATCAGGATAGCGCCGATGAAGTGGTTGAGAAAATCCTTGCCGGAGGCAAACCACTCGAAACGGAAGCTGCGCGAAACCAGAGACCAGAGAAACGAACCGGCAATGACGCCGAACAGGGCCATGACGCCAAAGGTCAGATAGGCGCGACTGAAGCCGGCAGAGGCATAGCCCAGGCCCTGCCCCATGGGATTGATGAAGGTGAAGGACTGCGGGCTCAGGGGACGGGTATCCGCCGGTTTCCCCTCATCGGATTCCGCCAGGAAATCCCACTGCTGGGCAAATTCGCGCAGCGAATAGATATCACCATCGACGTCCAGTTTGATATTGCTGGTGACATACCAGGCACCGAGCACGGCCAGCCCCACCAGCACGCCGGCGAACAGATTATCAAAGCTCTTACGAAAATCCGCCGACTTGAAAATGAACACGAGCAGCGCAACGGCAATAAGACCACCGATGACAAGCCGCGCCATCACTGCATTGTCCGGACTGGCCAGGGTGCCGAGATCCTGGGCGCTGCCCATGTCCACGGCCAGCGGTCGAATCCAGTCGTAAAACAGCAGAGACATCAAGGTCTGATCGGAATCCGGGAACGGGTTAATCATGAAATAGGCGATCACACCGATGATCAGCAGCACCACAATAGACTTGAGGTTCCCCCCGCCAATCCGGATCAACACCTTGTTGCCGCAACCACTCGCCAGGGTCATACCGATGCCGAACATCACGCCACCAAGCAGGTTCTCTGCCCAGATCAGTAGGGGTGCACGATAGGGAGGAAAGGCCGCATCCGGGCTCACCATAGCCATACTTTCCAGCACGATGACACCGACCAGGGCCACGGTCGCAGCCAGCATCCAGGCACGGAAACGCCCCAGATCCCCAATATTGACCCAGTCGGAAACCGCGCCCATGGTACAAAAGTTGGTCTTGTTCACAACCGCACCCAGCACCAGAGCGATGCCAAACGTGGACCACAGCAACACTGACTGGGCCTCAACAAAATTTTCAAATGTCATCCGTCTCCTCCTACTTACCCTCGATTCTTATCGTTATTTTGGCCTGGCAGGCGGGTAAGGGTCTGTGTAACCAGACATGATTATCGGCAATAACATCAGTAACTAAAATCAAATTTTTCTATCTCCATATCCACTCCGGTCGAATCTTCCCCCTCAAAAAAAAACCGGGCAAGGCCCGG
>CAZTPE010000099.1:0-8551 GCA_964614545.1 uncultured Ectothiorhodospiraceae bacterium | reverse complement strand
TGGCGCGGCGGTGGGTATGCAGGCCCTTGAATTCGGGTAGTAGCGAGGGGTGGATGTTGAGCATGCGTCCGGCGTAGTGGGCGGTGAAGGTGTCCGTGAGCAGGCGCATGAAACCGGCCAGCACCACCAGGCCAGGCTTGAAGCGGTCGATGAGCGCCATCAGAGCGCGGTCGTAGTCTTCGCGGCTGGCGAAGGCTTTGTGGTCCAGCACCTTGGTGGCGATGCCGGCGTCGGCGGCGCGTCGCAGGCCCTCGGCATCGGCGCGGTTGCTGATTACGGTGCGGATCTCCACCGGCAGTTCACTGCGCGCGGTGGCGTCGATGATGGCCTGCAGGTTACTGCCGCTGCCGGAGATGAGGACGATGATGGGAAGTTTGGATTGCGGCATGGTTTTGGTGGTTGTTTTTGGGCGGGCAATTTACCGCAAAGGCCGCGAAGGAACGCCAAGATGCATTATTTCCACTTTTTTGACTTTGCGTTCCTTCGCGGCCTTTGCGGTTGAATCATTCCGTTCGGCTGTAGGGTGGGCATTGCCCACCAGTGGTGTAGAGAAACGGTGGGCGGTGCCATCCTACGGTTTCAGCTAATGGCGACTTGCTCACCATTGCCGCTGGCGGCCTCGATTCTGCCGATGATGCCGGCGCTCTCACCCTGTTCCGTGAGTATCGCCAGCGTTTGCTCGACATCGGCCTCGTTCACGCATAGCACCATGCCCACGCCGCAGTTGAAGGTGCGGTACATCTCGTCGTCGGCGACGTTGCCCTGTTCCTGCAGCCAGTCGAACACCGCCGGACGCTGCCAGCTGCCGCTGTCGATGACGGCGCGGGTGCCCGTGGGCATCACGCGCGGCAGGTTTTCCAGCAGGCCGCCGCCGGTGATGTGGGCGAGGGCGTGCACGTCGACCTGCATCAGCAGGGCCAGCAGGGCCTTGACGTAGATGCGGGTCGGCTCGAGCAGGGTCTTGCCGAGGGTGCTGTCGGCGAAGGGCTGTGACAGATCTGCGCCGCTGACCTCGATGATCTTGCGGATCAGTGAATAGCCGTTGGAATGCGGCCCGCTGGCGGCCAGGCCGATGAGCACGTCACCGGCGGTGACCTGGCTGCCGTCGAGAATCTTGCTCTTTTCCACCACGCCGACACAGAAGCCGGCCAGATCGTAATCGTCGCCGCTGTACATGCCCGGCATCTCGGCGGTCTCGCCGCCCACCAGCGCGCAGCCAGCCTGTTGGCAGCCCTCGCCGATGCCGCTGATCACTGCCTCGGCCATGTCCAGAGACAGCTTGCCGGTGGCGTAGTAGTCGAGAAAGTACAGCGGCTCGGCGCCGGCGACGATGAGGTCGTTGACACACATGGCGACCAGGTCGATGCCGATGGTATCGTGTTTGCCGATGTCCATGGCCAGTTTAAGCTTGGTGCCGACGCCATCGGTGCCGGATACCAGCACCGGCTGCTGGTAGCGGTCGGTGGGGATCTCGAACAGGGCGCCGAAGCCGCCTATACCGTCCAGCACGCCGGGACGACGGGTGGCCCGGGCGATGGGCTTGATGCGCTCCACCAACTGGTTGCCGGCATTGATGTCGACGCCGGCGTCACGATAGCTGAGGGAAGCGGGCGGGGTTTTGTCGTCGCTGGTGCTCACGGGAATACCTGTCGGTGAAGTAGCCGCCGGTCAGGGGCGGAAAAAAGGGGCGTAATGGTAGCGCACGCCCGGCTTGCTGTCACAGTGGCTGTGGCGCGTGAGCGTGGGTTTATCGCTGAATCAGATGTTTTTTGTAACTCCGTCGAATGTCGGAGTCCACTGACATCAGATTATCGCCGGATTCCGATATTTACCAGAATGACTGGGTCAGGGTTGCCTTATATGGTCGGGGCTAATAACGCTGAAACAGCTCCACCTTGCCCTTGTGGTCAAAGGACAGCACGTCATAGTCCTTGGGCGGTAATCCAGTGGGCTGCATACCCGGTGATTTTTGCGGCATGCCGGGGGAGCTGAGGCCGAGCACATCCGGTTTTTCCTTGAGCAGGCGCTTGATGTCGGCTGCCGGTACATGGCCCTCCACGACGTAACCATTCACCACGGCGGTATGGCAGGACTGTAAATTCCTGCTCACGCCGAATTTTGCCTTGATTTCCGGCATGTTGGTATGGTCCTTTGCAATCACCTTGAAGCCTTCTGCGCGCAGGTGGTCGATCCAGCCGCCGCAGCAACCGCAGGACTTGTCTTTGTACACAGTGATCTCTGCGACCGTTTGTGCTGGTTCTGCTCCGGCTTGGCTGCTCGCCAGTAGGAAAATGCTGGCCATGGCAAGAAAGAAAATTGACGCTTTGCTCTTCATAGTTTGTCCCGGGAGAGTGTGGTTGGTGTGAGAGCGGAATTATAACCCCACAAGCTGGATGCGGGAAAACCGAGGTTGTTTTGAATCCATGGGTTTATCTGCAATCAGCGTGAATGTTGGGTGAAAGATACGAATTACCGCCGGGTTGATGTTGTTCAGTGTGCCGGGGGACGGGGCGATGAAAGGGGTGGTTTGACATAGATCAAGGTCACATAGAGGTCTTGGGTATATCTATAACCCGCTTTTATAACTAAGGGAACTCTGATTAATTTGAAACAGCGCTGGCAGTTGGAAGAAAACCATTGAGAGGTTGTGATTTTACCGAGCGAGAAAACTATGTCGTCGTCATGTGCTGCGCGGCGACAGATTCATCAGAGCGACCCATTTGATTGGGAGAGAGAAATGTATCAGATCCAGACTCCACGAAAAAATATCTTTCGTCCGACTGCCTTGGCCGCAGCCTGTTCTGCCGTCCTGCTGGGCGGCTTCACGACGATGCCGGTTCTCGCGGGTGACAATATCACCGAAGCCCTGACCGGGGGCAAGGCGACCATGGACATGCGTGTGCGTTATGAGAGTGTCACTCAGGACAATGCCCTGGACGATGCATCGGCGCTGACCGTGCGCACCCGTCTCGGCTACAAGACCGGTGATTTCATGAATTTCAGCGGCTTCTTGGAAATGAACAACGTAACGCCTCTGACCTCCGATGAGGATTACAACAGCAAAACCAATGGCAATGGCACCTATTCGGTGATTGCCGACCCGACCAATACCGTCGTTAATCGCGCTCATCTTGACTATACCGGTGTTGCCGATACCACCCTGCGCTATGGTCAGCAACGGATTATTTACGACAACGCCCGCTTTATCGGTAATGTGGGCTGGCGCCAGACAGAGCAGACTTACAACGCCTTCCGGGTCACCAACAAGTCGCTGAGTGACACCAGTCTGGACTATGCCTATCTGAGTAATCGCTACACGATCCTGGCCGGCAAGTCGGAGCTCTCGGCCCATTTGCTGAATGCAAGCTACAGTGGGTTGAGTTTTGGCAAGCTGACCGGTTACGCCTATCTCCTGGAGTTCCCGGATGCTGCGGCAAGCTCCAGCAAGACCCTGGGTGTGCGCTTCAATGGCGCCACCAAGGGTGATCTCAAGTTCATGTACACTGTGGAATATGCTGACCAGAGCGATTACAAGGATGGCGCCTCCAGTATTGACGCGACATACACCCGGCTGGAGGGTGGTGTTGGCATGAGCGGCATTTCGGTCACCGTGGGTTATGAGGTACTGGGCAGTAACGACGGGCTATACGGATTCTCCACCCCGCTGGCGACCCTGCACGGCCAGAACGGTTGGGCCGATCAGTTCCTGGGGACGCCGGCCGATGGTCTGGTAGACACCACGCTGAAAGTGGCCGGCAAGCTTGCCGGTGTGAAATTGGTTGGCGTCTATCACGATTATTCCTCCGACGAGGGGAGCACCGACTATGGCTCCGAACTGGATTTCCTGGCCGCCATGAAGTTTGGCAAGAACTACAGCGTGGGCCTGAAGCTGGCAAGCTACAAAGCCGGCGATGTCGGAACCGGCAAGGTCGACACCGACAAGCTGTGGATCTGGGGTGGCTTGAAGTTCTGATCCCGAGTGCCGTGTAATCACGCACGGCAAGCCTGCGACAAGGGTCGCCGATGGCTGGATTCAGCCATCGGCGACCCTTTGTCTTTTGCGGTCAGCGAAAAACTGCGGCGCTGTCGGCGTGTTGACTTGCGGACTGGCCATCTCGGCGGAGGCGTCATGCTATCGGCAAGCCCTTTGTGCTGCAAATCAGGGGGCTGACGCAATGGCCGTTGCCGGCGCACGGCCCGGTTTATTCATTAAGGTTGTTGCTGCGGTCAATATAGGTATAAGGCATTTGATAGTAATTAAAGAATTTGGCCGTCTTCTTGTGTGACATTTTGTTGAACACATGAGACAAATTGATGCCCACAGCGATATAGATATTTCTTTCTTTGTTTTCTCGCGACTCGGGTGAGTAGTGGCGCGTGTAATAGCCCAGTTGAAGATCCAGATACTTGAGGTATTTATTGCGGACGGACTGGACGCCATCCAGTTTGAGTGCGACGATGAATTTCATGTTTTCGTAATCTGTAAAGATGTCGCGTTGCCCGCCGGGAATGTATTCCACGCGGATATCGATTCTCTTGGCGAGTTCCGGTTGGGTATAAAAAACGTAACCGGTGAGGGAGCCCAGCGTGTTCATGATGAAATCCTGGCGCGAAAAGCCATAGCCGCCAAACGAGTCGCCGAATTCCATAAATCCCATCAGGCCGAAGGCCGAGAGAGAGCCCAGCAGGGCGGCACGTTGCGTTTTATAACCCCAGGATTGGTATAGATAAGAGAGCCCGTGGGAGAGGGCGTGATTTGTGTAGAAATGCCCCAGCTTGTCCATGCCGCCATGTTTGTCGTCCTTCCCAAACCAACCGTCGGCTTCTATGTGAGGGCTTCGCGAGCCATAGTCCCAGGTGGTGATGCCCCAGGCGGATATTAAGGCCACGCCGGCCATGTTGCTCCACATGACTTTGTCTTCCTTCGGCAGGTTGGAAAGGCGCTCGTAATAATCGCTCGCTGACAGCGGCGCGGTGAATAAGGCACAGGCAAATAAGAGGCTGAGTCTTTCGTATCTCATTCCCTTAATCTAGTCTAAAGATTCGGACGGGGCGTGATCTGGTTGTCCTCCGCCGTGGCGGTGACCGCGGCTTTTATGGCGCTGTTGCCGGCTGTTCTCATGAGGGGATTGGAATCCTTACCGGTTGACTTGTGTGAAGTCGTCGCATAGCGTGCGTTGCATGAGTAAATCAACGATTTGTGGGCTTTTGCTGGCTCTGTGTCTGTTGCCTGTGATAGCGATGGGTGCAGAGGTAAAGGGCCTGTACGAGGCCGAGATGCAGGTGCCGGATCAGACCCGTAGCGAGCGCGGGCTGGCCATGTCGGCGGCACTGGCGGAGGTGGTAACCAAGGTCAGTGGTCGCCGTGATGCGCGTTTGCAGCCGAAGGTGGCGCAGGCCATCCGCCGTCCCGCGCAGCTGTTGCAGCAGTATCGTTACCGCGCTCTGCCGGAAGACCTGCGCGGAGAGCTGATGCCCGGTGATGATCCGCAGTTGGTGTTTTTCCACTTTGATAAAAAGGCGGTGGATAGGCTGCTGCGTGAGAGCGGTCTGCCGGTGTGGGGGGCGACACGGCCCGCGGTGCTTGCCTGGCTGGCGGTGGAGGACGCAGGGCGGCGTTATCTGCTGAGTGCCGACAGTCCCGATGCCCTCCGTCTGGTGGTGGAGCGGGAGGCGATGCGCCGCGGCCTGTCACTGCTGCTGCCGCTGCTGGATCTGCAGGATCGACGCCAAGTGAGTTTTGCCGATGTCTGGGGCCGTTTTCGTGATCCGGTGCTGCAGGCCTCGCAGCGTTATCGTCCGGAGGCGGTGTTGATGGGACGGCTCCTGCGCACCCCGGACGGCGAGTGGCAGGCGGACTGGTGGATTGTCGAGGGCAAGGATAGCGAACGCTGGCGTGCCAATGGTGTGCTGCCGGCGGAGGTGGTGGAAGAGGGCATGGCCGGCGCCGTGAGCTGGCTGGCGCAGCGTTATGCGCCGCTGGGTGGCGGCAGCGAGGTGGGTCACCTGCGGGTGACGGTGGACGAGGTGCGCAGTCTGGCCGATTTTGCCCGTGTGGAGGGCTATCTGCGGTCCCTGCAGCAGGTGGCGCATGTGCGTGTCCGTCAGCTGCAGGCCGGACGGGTCGACTTCGGGCTGGCGCTGCAGGGGTCGCCCGAGGGTGTTGCCCAGACCATTGCCCTCGGACGGGTGCTGACCCCGGCCGCGTCGGGTAATGAGCCGGCAGGGGGCGGGACGATGTCTGTCTTGCCGACCAATAGCCAGCACTACCTGCTTCGCCACTGAGCGCTGTGGAGCCTTCCTGAGACCCGTGCGCCATATCCCAAACATTATCTCTATTCTGCGCATCCTGCTGGTGATTCCTGTGGTGATGCTGCTGCTGGATCAGCGCTACGGCGCGGCGTTGCTGCTATTTGCCATTGCCGGCATCTCCGACGGGGTGGACGGATTTCTCGCCAAGCATTTCGGTTGGCAGTCGCGGTTGGGCTCCATCCTCGACCCGCTGGCCGATAAACTACTGCTGGTTTGTTCGTTTCTGAGTCTTGCCTGGCTGGGGCTGATTCCCCTGGCCCTGGTGGTGGCGGTGATGCTGCGGGATCTGATGATCGTGCTAGGGGCCATCGCCTTTCATTACCGCTACGGCCGTTTTGAGATGCAGCCTACCCGGGTCAGCAAGGTCAATACCTTCTTCCAGATCGTACTGGTGCTGGCGGTGGTGTTCTATCACGGCGAATTTGCCCATATTCCCTGGATTGTCGATGCCCTGGTCTATATCGTGTGGGCTACGACGCTGATCAGCGGGGCCAATTATGTATGGATCTGGGGCCGTCGCGCACTGGCGACGCCTGACGATAAAGGCAGGGGCCAATGAACGAATCACGTAAATGGTTTTATCTTGCCGCGTTGGCGGCCGGCGGTTACCTGCTCTACTTGCTGGCGCCGGTGCTGATGCCCTTTGTCACCGCGGCGCTGCTGGCCTATCTGGGCGACCCGCTGGTCGACTGGTTGGAGGATCATGGCCTGTCGCGCACCCTGGCGGTGGTGGTGGTGTTCGTGCTGCTGTTGCTGCTGCTGGCCGCCCTGCCGTTGTTATTGCTGCCGGCGCTGGAGGCGCAGATCGGCAAGCTGGTGGAGGCCCTGCCGCGCTATCTGGACTGGATTCAGCTACACGTCATGCCCTGGCTGGGAGCCACCTTCGGTGTGGATCTGCCCAGCCTGGACTGGGCCACCTTCGAGCAGGCGATCCAGACCCACTGGCGCAAGGCGGGGGGCGTGGCCGCCAGCGTGGTGCAGACGGTGTCGCAGTCCGGTATGGCGCTGTTGGGCTGGCTGGCCAATCTGGTGCTGATCCCGGTGGTGGCCTTTTATCTGCTGCGTGACTGGGACATCCTCATGGCCAACATCCGCGGCCTGTTGCCGCGCCGCCTGGAACCCACGGTGGTGGCGCTGGCGCGTGAATCCGACGAGGTGCTGGGCGCCTTTCTGCGCGGCCAACTGATGGTAATGCTGAGCCTGGCGACGGTGTATTCGCTGGGCCTGATGTGGCTGGGGCTGGACCTGGGACTGCTGCTGGGTTCTCTGGCCGGGCTGGTGAGCTTCGTGCCTTACCTGGGATTCATACTGGGCATCGTGCTGGCCGGCGTGGCCGCCGTGATGCAGTTTCATGACGTTATTCATCTGGTTTATGTGTTCGCCGTATTTGCGGTCGGGCAGACCCTGGAGAGCGTCCTCTTTACGCCCTATTTCGTCGGCGACAGGATAGGACTGCACCCGGTGGCGGTGATCTTCGCCGTGATGGCCGGCGGTCAGCTGTATGGTTTTGTTGGCATCCTGCTGGCGCTGCCGGTGGCGGCCGTGGTGATGGTGCTGTTGCGTTTCGTGCATCGTCGCTACACCGAGAGCGATCTGTACGCCTCCTCCAGCTGATCCCTGAACGCACGCTCATGACATCCAAACATCCGGCCAAGACTCCCTTCGTTAAGGAACAGTTGCCCCTCGCCTATGCCTGGCGGGATGGGCTGAGTTTTGACAATTTCTGCGGCGCCGAGAACCGCGCCGTGGTACAGAGCCTGCAACACGGCGCGGACGGCAGCGGCGACCAGTTCATTTACCTGTGGGGCACCCCGGGCGTGGGCAAGAGCCACCTGCTGCAGGCGGCCTGCCAGCGGGCCGCGCAGCAGGGTCTTGCAGTCGCCTATTTGCCGTTAGCGGAATTTGTCGGTATGCCGGTCGAGGCGCTGGATGGACTGGAAAGCCTGTCGCTGGTGTGTCTGGACGACGTACAGGTCGTGGCGGGCGTGGCGCACTGGGAAGAGGCGCTGTTCCATCTGTACAACCGCCTGCGCGACAGCGGCGCGGTGCTGCTGGCGGCGGGTGATGCCAGTCCCGCCGGGCTGGACATCGGCCTGCCGGATCTGCGTTCACGACTGGGCTGGGGCCCGGTGTTCCGGGTGCAGGAGCCGCAGGAAGACGAAAAGATCCATGCCCTGCAGGCGCGCGCCAAGGCGCGGGGTTTTGATTTGCCCGACGAAGTGGCGCGTTACCTGATCCG
>CAZTPE010000098.1:0-8553 GCA_964614545.1 uncultured Ectothiorhodospiraceae bacterium | reverse complement strand
TTGTATTTCATCCGATGCGGCTGGTCGGCCTCGGCGCCCAGGCGGCGTTTGCGGTCGGCCTCGTAGTCGGCGTAGTTGCCCTCGAACCAAGTCACCGTGCTGTCGCCCTCGAAGGCGAGGATGTGGCTGGCGACGCGGTCGAGGAACCAGCGGTCATGGGAGATCACCACGGCGCAGCCGGGGAAGTCCAGCAGGGCCTCTTCCAGGGCGCGCAGGGTCTCTACGTCGAGGTCGTTGGTGGGTTCGTCGAGCAGCAGCACGTTGCCGCCGGCGGCCAGTAGTTTGGCCAGATGCACGCGGTTGCGTTCGCCGCCGGAGAGATCGCCGACGCGTTTCTGCTGGTCGGAACCCTTGAAGTTGAAACGGCCGACGTAGGCGCGCGAATTCACCTCCAGGGTGCCGATCTGCATGTTGTCGTGACCGCCGGAAATCTCTTCCCACACCGTTTTGCTGCCATCCAGTGCATCGCGGGACTGATCGACGCAGGCGATCTTCACCGACTCGCCAATCTTCAGTTCACCGCCGTCCGGCTTTTCCTCGCCGGTGATCATGCGGAACAGGGTGGTCTTGCCGGCGCCGTTGGGGCCGATGATGCCGACGATGCCGCCTCGGGGCAGGTTGAAGTTGAGGTTCTCGTAGAGCAGGCGGTCGTCAAAGCCCTTTTTGACATCCGTGGCCTCGATCACCAGATCACCGAGGCGCGGGCCGGGCGGGATGAAGAGCTCATTGGTGGCGTTGCGCGCGGTGTAGTCCTGATTGCTCAGTTCCTCGAAGCGCGCCAGACGCGCCTTGCTCTTGGCGTGGCGGCCTTTGGGATTGCTGCGCACCCATTCCAGCTCGGCCTTCATGGCCTTGATGCGGGCGTTCTCGCTGCGTTCTTCCTGTTCCAGGCGCTGTTCCTTCTGTTCCAGCCAGGAGGAGTAATTGCCTTCCCAGGGGATGCCGTGGCCGCGGTCCAGTTCGAGGATCCAGCCGGCCACGTTGTCGAGGAAGTAGCGGTCGTGGGTTACTGCCACCACGGTGCCGGGGTAGTCGTGCAGGAAGCGTTCCAGCCAGGCCACGGATTCGGCGTCGAGATGGTTGGTGGGCTCGTCCAGCAGCAGCATGTCGGGGTTGGACAGCAGCAGCTTGCACAGCGCTACACGGCGGCGCTCGCCGCCGGACAGCTTGCTGACGTCGGCATCCCACGGCGGCAGGCGCAGGGCGTCGGCGGCGATCTCCAGGGTGCGCTCGATGTTGTGGCCGTCGCTGGCCTGCAGGATGGCCTCCAGTTCGGCCTGTTCGGCGGCCAGGGCATCAAAGTCGGCATCCGGCTCGGCATAGGCGGCGTAGACCTCGTCGAGACGCTTCTGCGCCGCGGTGATATCGCCCAGGGCCTGTTCCACGTTGCCGCGTACGTCCTTGCTGTCATCCAGCTCCGGCTCCTGCGACAGAAAGCCGATCTTGATGCCGGGTTGCGGACGGGCCTCGCCGAGGATGTCGGTGTCGATGCCCGCCATGATACGCAGCAGGGTGGACTTGCCCGAGCCGTTGAGACCCAGCACGCCGATTTTGGCGCCGGGGAAAAAAGACAGGGAGATATCCTTGAGGATCTCCCGCTTGGGCGGGACGACCTTGCCCACGCGGTTCATGGTGTAGACGTATTGTGCCATTGGGAACTTCTTGCTCGATCTGCGGATGAAAAAAGACCGTCTACGTTAAGCAATGGGCGGGGGGATGTAAAGTATCATGCTGCCGTCTTGTACCGCATGTCGGCCAACCGGTTTGTTGAAATCGACTATTTTTTGCGGGGGGCTATGTTTGAGTTCTGGTAACTATTCAGCTCACCACAGGAACATGGAGAGTACGGGGGAATTTGATATCCATCTTGTGCGCACAGCGCACACTACACCTGCCTGTAGCGTGCGCTGTGACACCCGTGCCTTCACCCGATGTTCATCCCATCGATGCATTCTCTGTGTTCTCCGTGCCTCTGTGGTGAGTAGTTACGAAGTGTCTTTAATAAGCCTATCGCGGCTGAAGCCGTTCCTACAATCAATCTGTTTGTTGGTTTGATGCTAACCGGGAAGTGTCGCGGAGTAATTACATCGACTCAGGCCGGCGACATCTGTTCCGGACGCAGCTTGGTGGTCATCATTTCATCGGCGTCGTCGGCATCGACAGGCTGGTCGCTGATATCCACCAATGGCTGGTCGTAATCGTTCCAGCCGCGCAGACCGGTCTTCAGCGAGCGTGCCTTGGTGAAGCCCATCTGCTGCAGGGTGTCGGTGGCCAGGGCACTGCGGTTGCCGGAGCGGCAGATGACGACGATGGTGGTGTCGCGGCTGCGTGCCAGTTCCGGTACGGTCTCGTCGTAGTCCCAGTCACAGGCGGCTTCGAGGATGCCGCGCGGCACGTTAATGGAGGCGGGGATGTGGTATCGCGCGTATTCGTAAGGCTCGCTGACGTCTACCAGAAGTAGCTCTTTGCCATTGGCCAGTTCTTCTTCGAGATCCCAGGGAAACAGTTCGCGGATGTGGGGCAGGCACTCGTTGACCAGGTCGGTGTAGGTTTTTCGCATGTCGTGTTCTGTTTGAAGGTTGTGTGGGACATTGTTTTCGCCTCGGGCGAAGCTAAAGTTTCAGCGCCGAGGCGGCGGCCGGCGGCGGCCGAGGCCCTGTTCCACGGCGATGACGGCGGCTTCCACGCGTGAGCTTATGTTGAGTTTGCGCAGGATGGCCTTGACGTGCAGTTTTACGGTGCCGTCGGTGATGCCGAGTTCGCGGGCGATGACCTTGTTGCTTTGACCTTCGGCGAGGTGTTCGATGATTTCGGTTTCGCGCGGGGTTAGTTCGGACAGCGGCGTTTCCTCTTCCTCCGTTTCTTCGATCTTGCCGGTGAGGGCGCGCGCGAGGGTGCCGGCCAGCTGCGGGGTGACCACGGTTTCGCCATCGACGATGCGCTGCAGCGCGGCCACCAGGTCTTCCGGATCCATGTCCTTGAGTAGATAGCCCTGCGCGCCGTTGCGTAGGGATTCCACCAGGTCGCGTTCCTCACTGCTGGTGGTGAGCATGGCGATGGGGGCTTCGACACCGCTTTCACGCAGTTTTTTCAGCACACTGAGACCATCCATGTCGGGCATGCGCATGTCCAGCAGGATCACCTCCGGCTTGGCTTCGTGAACGATCTTCAGGCCTTCGTGGCCGGTGCTGGCGGCGCCGACGACGTCGATACCGCTGCGTTCCAACAGGTTTTTCAGGCCGAGCCGGAACAGGGTGTGATCATCGATAAGTAAAACCCGCATTGAATGCTCCGTCAGTGTGATCCGTATTACGCAGGCTGCAGGGTGGTGATGGGCATGATGATTACAGGGGTGGATGGTTGTCCTCCCGGTTAAATATATCCTGCATGCCGCTATTGTCATCCTGACCGTACTGTAGCTTTAATTCAACCCGCGTGCCTTCGCCCACTTCGCTTTCGATATTCAGTTCGGCGCCGATGCGGTTGGCGCGTTCTTTCATGATGGTCAGCCCCACATGCTCGCCAGGCTGACCATTGCACACCTCGCTGCTGATGCCCATGCCGTCGTCTTCGATGAGGACGTGGAAAAACTGCCCGGGCTGACAGCGAATCATCACGCGTACGTTTTCCGCACCACTGTGTTTGCGGATGTTGGCCAGCGATTCCTGGATGATGTGCAGCAGGTGTACCTCCTGTACCGGTGGCAGATTGAGGTCCTGGCATTCGTTCTGGAAGAAGATGTGGATGTCGCACTCCTTCTTGAAACGCTCGACGAGGCTTTCGATGGCCGGGATCAGGCCGCGCTCGTCCATGCGGATACGGAAGTGGCTGAGCAGTTCGCGCAGTTCGAGGTTGGCCTCGTCCAGGCCACCCCTGAGCTGGTCGATTTCCGCCCTGGCGCTGCTGATATCACCGGCGTGGCAGGCCTGCTGAATCACGCTGATGCGGAAGCGCAGGCTGGCCAGGGTCTGCGCCAGGGAATCGTGCAGCTCGTGGGCCAGCATGGTGCGTTCCTGCATGATGGATATGCGTTTGGATTCCTCGTCCCAGCGGGATTTGGCGATGGCCATGCTGAGGTGTTGGCCGATGTTGGTGAGGATGTCTTTGATGTCGGCGCGGTCGGCGAGGCCAAGTTTCTCCACGAACAGGTTGTAGATGCCGAGGGTGCGGTTCTGATAGCGCAGGGGAATGGCGATGTTTTCCAGCTTGTCGCCGGCGAACAGAAGGTCATTCACCACGTTGGGGCAATGATTGTGGTCGTTCTGACAGACGATCATGTTGCGGTCGAATTCCTGTGCACACAGGCAGCGTTCGATGGGTACCAGACGGATTTCCTCGATGGTGGCGTCGTCCAGGCCGACACTGCTGATCAGGCGCATCTGATTGTCGTCGGTGAGCAGGCGCACGGTGCCGGCGTGGGCGTAGACGATCTCGGTAAGAGTGTGCAGAAAGACCGTCAGCAGTTCATCCAGATCCTGCGCGGCGTTACTGCGCGCGGCCACGTCGTAGAGGATTTCCAGCGAGCGCTTCTTGCGCTGCAGGCGCAGGGTTTGTTGATTGACGCGATCGTCCATTTCCCGGGTCAGGGAGCGCAGTGATTCACCAAGGTTATTGATGTCGCGAGCGAGAGCGGCGAACTCGCCGTGACGAGGCTGGGGCACGCGTGCCGACAGATTGCCGCTGCGCATCTTTTGCGCCCAGTCGCGCAGTTGTTCCAGTGGCTGTAGCAGGTGGCTCTTGATGCGTTGCAGGGTGAGGGCGATCAGTGCCAGGCCGCTGGCGGCGGCCAGCACTTGCAGCACCAGCAGGGTCTCCGCCAGTGATGGCCAGTGCTGGCCGGCAAAACCGAACAGGGTGATGGACACCAGTACCAGTACCAGTCCGGCCAGAGGGCCGAACAGTTCGCTGTTGACCGCCGAGCGTTTGTGGCGGCGGCGCTCTTTGTCGCCCTGGGGTTCAGTGCTCGGGTGTTGTTCTTTCAGCACCGGGTCTGTACTCAGGAAGATTGGTCAAGAACACCGTCTTCGGTGGCCGGTTTGTAGTTGGGATCGTTGGGGTTGAGGAAGATGAAGTGATATTGGCCGGGTTCCAGCTCGACATAATCCATGTGTGTGCCGTTGAGCAGTTCCACACAATTGGGGGCGATGGCGATATGGATGCCGTCGATGGTTTCCCGGGCATCGTCATCACTGGCTTCATCGAAGCCCATGCCGTATTCGATACTTTCATCGGCATTTATTTTTGCCGCGAGGCGCAGAGCCAAGCCTTCGGTGTCGCCTTGCTGGATGGACTGTTTGATCTGCTCGATGGCGCTGGCGGATAGTGTGATCAGGCTCATGGTCTCTACTCTAGGTTATGCTATTTGATGAACAGTGGCATTTGTAGGGTGGGCATCGCCCACCAGGGTGTTGGGGTGGCTAATAATGGTGGGCAGTGCCCACCCTACAGGGTTCTTGTTCGATGGCCTTTTTCTGGCGCACGAAATCGACGAAGCGTGCGACCCATCGATTGCCTTCCACGTTTCGCAGATGAGCATAACAGGCCAGCACATTGCGGTGGATGAGGCCGTCGTACCGGCCATCGATACCTGCACCACGTTTCACCGTATAGGCGAACGGGAGGTTATCGGGCAGATTTTCCAGTGCTGAATAATGGAATTCATGCGCCTTGATGTCCCGCGGCGTTGATGCCGTGGCCCAGGGCATGTGGCCGGTTTCCTGTAATTGTACATAACCACGGCCCTGCGGGCGCTCGTGCATGACGCTGTCGGCGGGCAGGGCGCCGACCATCTCGCAGCGATGGCCCTTCCATGCCACGCTACGGGTCAGGTACATCAGACCGCCGCATTCGGCATAGGTGGGCAGGCCGCCGTCGATGGCGCGGCGGATGTCCTGCCGCAGGGCGGTGTTGGCCTCCAGCGCCGGCATTTGGGTCTCGGGAAAGCCGCCGCCGATGAACAGACCGTCGATGTCGGCGGGCAGCTTGCTGTCGTGCAGGGTATCGAAGGGCAGCAGTTCGGCGCCGGCCTGGGCGAAGGCGTCGAGATCGCCCGGATAATAAAAGCCGAAGGCGGCATCCTGGGCGATGGCGATACGCAGGTCGGCAGTGGGCCGGCGGGGCTCCATGAGCAGTGCGGCGGTGGGCAGGGGGGCGGTGTCGGCGATGGCCTGCAGTCTGTGCAGATCGACCTGGGCCTCGATGGCCTGCGCCATGGCATCTATTTGCCGTTTGACGGCCTGGGCCTCGTTGCTGGGTATCAGGCCGAGGTGGCGTTCACGGATCTGCAGCGCCGGATTGCGGTGCACGGCGCCGATCACCGGCACGTCGGTGTAGTGTTCGATGACCGTGCGCAGCTTGGCCTCGTGGCGGCGGCCGCCGAGCTGGTTGAGGATCACCCCGGCGATGTTCACCTCCGGGGCGAAGGCCTGATAACCGAGGATCAGCGGCGCGATGCCGCGCGTCATACCCTGGGCGTCGATGACCAGGATCACCGGCGAGTGCAGCAGGGTGGCGAGGGCGGCGTTGCTGTTGCTGCCGTCCAGGTCAAGGCCATCATAGAGCCCTTTGTTGCCCTCGATGAGGCAGAGGTCGGCATCGCCGCCGTGGCGCTGGGCGGTGCGCAGGATCTCCGCCCGGCTCATGGTGTGGAAATCGAGATTGTGACAGTCGCGGCCGGCGGCACGTGACAGCCACATGGGATCGATGTAGTCCGGCCCCTTCTTGAATGGCTGCACGTCCAGGCCACGCAGGCGGTAAGCGGCACAGAGACCGATGCTGAGGGTGGTCTTGCCCGAGGACTTGTGGGCGGCGGTGATGAAGATCTGCGACATGACAGGTGTTGGTCCCGTGGTGATCAGGCCGCGGCGCCGAAGCGTTCCCTGGATCGCACCTGCCACAGGTCATCGGCCTGGCGTTCGGCATCGGTGATGCTATCGGCACGCCCCAGTAGCTTGAGGGCGATGGCGGTGGTGCCGATCACGGCGGCGGTACCATATTCGTCGTCATCCGAACCTTCCCACAGATCACGCAGGCGTGACACATTGAGCCCCTCGTCCTTCATGTGTCGGGTGTTGAACAGGGCCGGCCATTCCTCGTCGGTCATTTCGCCGTCGTGCACGCTCTGCACCAGGCAGGGGGCGTCCGGGTTGCGCTCGATCTCGCCGCCGTCACCCTTGATCACGGCCAGATGCGGCATACCGAGCAGTAGGGCGGCTTCCTGATGCATGGGGCGATAACCCGGGTGGAAGATGCCTTGCATCACATAATCTGCATCAAAGGGGTTGAGCATGCGGGCGATGGTGTGCACCGGCGAGCGCAGGCCGAGCAGGGGGCGCATCTCGATGATTTCATGCAGCTTGGGCGAGAGGAATTCGAGATCGAGGTAGGCAAAGCCGGTGTCCGTGATGAGCTGCGCGGCCTGGGCCAGCGAGGTGCAGGGAGCGATGCCCAGCTCGCTCAGCACGTCCTTGGTGTAGAGCCGCCCGGCGGTGTGGCCACTGGCGCCATGCATAAAGATCTTCACGCCATTCTGCGCCAGCAGCAGGGTGCTGAGGATGAACCAGGGCAGCTGACGGCGCTTGCCGGCGTAGGACGACCAGTCCAGGTCCACCCTGGGCGCATCGGCGGGCAGTTCAATGGTCTCGCGCACGGCGCGGATGAAGCCGGCCAGCTCCTCCGGTTCTTCCTCTTTGACGCGCAGCAGCATCAGGTAGGCGCCGAGTTGCTCGGGCAGCACCTCGCCGTTCATCACCATGCGGAAGGAGTCGAGGGCCTCTTCCTGGGTGAGGGCACGGGAACCGTTCTTGCCCTTGCCGAGGATGCGAACGTATTGGGCGAATGGGTGTTCGGTTTGCATGATATGTCCAGAGTTTGGGAGCTGTGTGGTCGTAGATTCTAGCCTATTCTGCACAATGACCCACGGAGTCGTGTAGGAGCGGGCTATGCCCGCGATATGCCTTTCTCGACAGTGAGAATTAACGCAAAGAACGCAGAGGCGCAGAGGACGCAAAGGTTTTTGAACAGCTTTTCTTTGCGTCCTCTGTGCCTCTGCGACCTCTGCGTTCCATCCCGTTTTCGGCAAAATGCATCGCGGGCATGGCCCGCTCCTACAGAGCCGCGGTTCGTGTGCCGGCTACGCCTCGTCCGCCTTGTAGTGTGGATCGACCCGGGCATCTTCCAGGCTCAGGGGCAGGAACTTGAGCAGGCGGATGCCGACCACCACGATGGCGAGGGCAATGCCGATGCCGCCAATGCCCAGCAGGGTTTCCGCCAGGGTGGGTGAGTAGGGGTTGACCACGCCGTCGAAGAAACTGCTGCTGACCTCTTTGCCCGGGAACAACTGCAGGGGGTAGGCCTGACCGCCAATGATGATCACGTAGATCATGGCCATGCCGCCGGTGACCACCAGCACGGCGGCGGTGGTGGCCCAGCCGATGGAGGCACGGAAGGGACTGAACCAGGCGATGGCCATGGGAACCAGGCTGCCGAGCAGGATGTATCCCACCCAGAACAGGCCGCTGTAGACATTGTTGCCGTCGAGGATGAAGTGCTCCA
>CAZTPE010000097.1:7089-8658 GCA_964614545.1 uncultured Ectothiorhodospiraceae bacterium | reverse complement strand
GCTTGCCTATGCTTGGCGCTTTGACCAATGGCCTATGCCGGTGCAATACCGGATGGCGATCATTCTCGGGATATTGCTCACCCTGATCCTTTTTTCTAGCTCAGGCATCTACCAATCGTGGCGCGGAAAGAGCTGGCTGCACCAGGCGAAGGTGGTGTCGCTTTCCTGGTTTGGGGTTGTTATTGCCCTGATCCTTATAGCCTTTCTGACGAAAACCAGCACCGAATTCTCGCGCCAGTGGCTGGTTGCCTGGATTTTGTTTGGCTGGGCCTTTCTTTTATTCTTTCGCTTCACGCTGACTTATGTTCTGCGCGCCATGCGTCGTCAGGGCATGAACCATAAGCGTATCGTGGTGGTCGGGGCAGGTTTGCTTGGGCAGAGTGTGGCGAAGAATATCCAGGGAGCGGACTGGACAGGGCTGGAGGTGGTGGCCTTTCTCGATGATTCGGAGTCTCTGCAGGAGCATTGGATCAATGGGGTGCAGGTGGCGGGCAAGACGAGCAAGGCTAACCTACTGATTGAGAAGGAAAAGATAGACGAGATTTGGCTTGCTCTGCCATTACACGCTGAGAATAAGGTGAAGGAGATTCTTTACGACCTTCGCCACAGTACAGTGACGGTTCGCTTTGTTCCGGATATTTTTGGTTTTCGCCTGCTCAATCACTCGGTGACGGACGTGGCGGGGATGGCGGTTTTGGATCTGACGGCGAGCCCCATGGTGGGCCTGAATCGTTGCATTAAGGCGGTCGAAGACCGGGTGCTGGCGCTGTTTATCCTCGTGCTTATCAGCCCTGTACTGGCGGCGATCGCGGTGGGCGTGAAGCTCAGTTCACCGGGGCCGGTTCTTTTCAAGCAAAAAAGACATGGCTGGGACGGCAAGCTTATCAAGGTCTACAAGTTCCGCTCCATGGTGGTTCATTGCGAGGATGACGGCAAAGTTACCCAAGCTAAAAAGTGTGATTACCGGATCACGAAATTTGGTGCTTTTTTACGGCGCACCAGCCTGGATGAGCTGCCCCAGTTTTTTAACGTCTTGCAGGGGTACATGTCTATCGTCGGGCCGCGCCCCCATGCCATTGCTCACAATGAGCAATATAAGGAGCAGATCGAGGCCTATATGCTGCGCCACAAGGTGAAGCCGGGGATTACCGGCTGGGCGCAGGTGAATGGGCTGCGTGGTGAGACGGATACGCTGGACAAGATGAAGAAGCGGGTGGAGTACGACCTGTACTACATCGAGCACTGGTCTTTGTGGTTTGATATGAAGATCATTGTACGTACCTTGTTTACGGGGTTTGTGAACAAGAATGCGTATTAAAGCCCCGGCCTGCGGCAGGGAGTGCTGAGGACTGAGTGAAGGCAAAAGCAGAGTGCTGAGTCCAGTGGGTAATTCTCCATGCCCACTTCACTTGAATAATTCATCTCGAAAACATCATTTTGTCAAAGGATTGTATTGCGTACCAAATATGGTACACTTTTCCGCATGGATGCCGATATGTCCCTTGACGTGGCTTTTTACCGATCGGAGTCGGGGAACGAACCGGTCCGTGAGTAGTTGAAGAGCTTGAA
>CAZTPE010000097.1:5769-6989 GCA_964614545.1 uncultured Ectothiorhodospiraceae bacterium | reverse complement strand
TTTGGGTATGCCCGTGGTGAGGAAAATGGAGCATGGGCTTTGGGAGGTCAGATGCCGGCTCGATAAACGTATCGCCCGAATCCTGTTTACGGTGAAAGGTGAGCAGATGGTTCTGTTGCATGGCTTCATCAAGAAGTCACAGAAGACACCACGAGAAGACCTGCAACTGGCTAAAGACCGTAAAGCCGGCCTGGAGAAGTGACATGAGTAAACACATTGGTAGCAGTTTTGATGATTTTCTTGAAGAGGAGGGTGTGTTTGCGGAAGCAGAGGCTATCGCTGTCAAGCGCGTGATCGCTTTCCAGCTTAAGGAACTCATGAAGGAGCAGAAGTTGAGCAAGACCCAGTTAGCCAAGCGGATGAAAACCAGTCGCTCTGCATTGGAACGGCTGCTCGACCCCGATAATCCCTCTGTTACCCTGCTGACCTTGGAACGTGCCGCGAGGGCATTGGGCAAGAGTATTCGAGTAGAGCTTGCAGCGTAGATCATTGTTGCCAGGGTAGTATCATGCTTACTCTTTTTTGCTGTTCGGTGAAAAAATCGCCACGCCAGGATCGGGAGATTGAAGGGGCAAAGACGCGGGGAGCGCAGGAAGACTCTGCATTTCGGGTCGCGTTATTAGTTGTAGGCTTTAGCCGCGAATGACTTGCTACCATAGTTATCGCGGCTAAAGCCGCTCCTACAACTTTCAGGCGAGCAGCGGGGAATCCAACCCAGAGAGATTGAGCACTTACGCTGTGCCGACCGTTCCGATGACAACATGGGTAAACCAGACGGCGAGGGTACTGCTCCATGGTGCCCAGTAAAGGTTTTCATCCCCTTTGCGGGGGGCGGTGTTTAAGTAAATGCCAGCCAATTGAAATGATCGCCAAAAGCCCTCTTCCGCTTTCTTATTAACGCTGTCTGCCGAGCTGGTATTAACCGCTGAATAGCCGATAATAGTACAAGGCGCGGTTGATTCGAATGGGCCTTTGATAGCGAAACTAGGAGGTGTTTCTTATGGCAACTGCCAAAGAGTCAGTTCAACAAACCCTTGATCATTTATCAGACCAGGCAAGCTGGGATGACATCATGTATGAGCTGTATGTAAAACAGAAGATCGAGGCTGGACTCAAGTCCATTGATGAAGGCCGTACTACCTCTCACGAAGAGATGAAACGGAAATTGCTCAGCAAGAAACGCCATACATGAAAGTCAGTTGGTCTGAGATTGCTGAGGC
>CAZTPE010000097.1:0-5669 GCA_964614545.1 uncultured Ectothiorhodospiraceae bacterium | reverse complement strand
ATATCTACGACTATATTGCCCGTGATGTACCCTACTACGCAGAGCAATTTGTTGGCAGGCTTATCGAGACCGTCGATAAACTGGAAGACCATCCTGAGATAGGACGGGTTGTTCCAGAGGCCGAAGGCCGGGAGGATATCCGGGAACTCATCCTCCAGCGATACCGCATCATCTACCAGATCAAACCTGAATCAATCTATATCGTGACTGTTATTCATGGCAGTCGGGATTTTGCTGGGCAGGGGATAAAGCCTTGGAATTGAGTAACAGCCCGCGTAGGGCGTAATGCCTTTCGGTTAGTGCTTGGCTGGCGCGCTATCTCGCCACCCTCTGAAGTGCTTGTCTCAAATTAGAAGGAAGGTCTGATCAATTCGAGCCTCCTGCCTGTATAGCTGACTACTGATCAAGCAAATCCTCGATTTTCCTTTCCAGCTTGGCTTCGTCGCTTTTGCGGAATCCTAAGTGGGTGCTGACGATATTGCCCCTGCGGTCGATGAGGTAGCTGGTGGGCATGGCGCTTACCTTGTACTTCTTTGATACGACACCCTTGGGGTCGTGGGCGACGGTAAAGACGGGCTCCATTTGCTGGATGAATCTCTCTGCCAGTTCTTGATTGCGGTCGATGCTGATGGCCACGATGGTGAGTCCGTCAGCGCCGTATTGCGTCTGCATTTCATCCATCCATGGGAATGATTTTCTGCACGGCGGGCACCAGGTGGCCCAGAAATCCAGATAAACGACCCGGCCTTTGAGGTCGGCGAGGCTGATTTCACCGTTGCCAGGCAGGGTTGGCAGTGTGAAGTTGGGAGCCGGTTCCTGGGCGAAGGTATTCGGGGAAAGGCTTAGCAGGAATACGGCTAATAGTAACTGAAATTGGCGTTGCATGGGGTTGGGATCTCTAGGGGTGCGATGAATGTTGGCTATGTTATCGCAGCCTGGGGGGCGCTCCTACAGGGAGGGCGTTTTGGCTATTGTAGGGGATGGCGGGGGCTTGGGGTAGTTTTTGGGATTCCCTTGTCTCGACCCTTTTGGCCGAGCTCCTCAAAGACAGCTGAAGGGTATACCGATAAGCTTCTCATCATAGAGGGTGACGCGTTCGGCGTTGTTGATGACAATGCCGTATTGGCAGCTGCGCTCCCGGACAAAGTCGCGGATGCCGCGTAGTTCTTTCATGGTTACTTTCTGGCCGTACTTTATTTCAACGGGTATTAGCCCGAATTCTCCTTCCAGAATGAGGTCGATTTCTGCTCCGCCACCAGTGCGGTAGTGGTAGTAGTTGTACGCCATGCCTTGCGCATTGAGTTCCCGCAGCAGGGTTTCGATCACCATGGCTTCCCATGAGTGGCCCATTTGGGGGTGCGCCAGGAGATCGTCGGGTTCATTGAGATGTAGTAAAAAGTGCAGCAGGCCGCTGTCTCTCAGGTAGCCTTTGGGATGTTTGACGACACGTTTCGTGGCGTTCTTTTCATACGGCGGTATGCTGCGCCAGATGAAAGTGCCGTGTGCGATCTGCATATAGTCCCGGGCGGTTGGTTGCGAGACACCAAGTGCCCGGGCGACATCGGAGTAGTTAATGATCGTTCCTGACAGATTGCCCAGCATCTGCAAGAAGAGGCGGTACTTCTGCCGGTTGATTCCAGGGAAGAGGCGCAGAATGTCTCGCTCAAGATAAGTCTGCAGGTAGTTTTGCATCCATAGCCGGCTGAACCGGGGTTGGTTTTTTATCCATGGCTCGGGGTAGCCACCCCGGAACCAGTAATCATGCAGCTCCTTCAGGGAGATTGCTGGTGTAAGCTGGCAGAATGCTTTAGCCGGACTTTGTTCACTCATCAGCTTGTATAATTCAGATGGCGGACGGGCATGGGCCTCGGTCAGGGAAAATGGCGCCAGTTCAATGATGGCGATCCTGCCGGCCAGGCTTTCGGAAATTGATTGAAGTAGTTCCGGGGAACTGGAGCCGGTGATGACAAAACGCCCAGGCTTCTGCCGGTCAGCATCGATGGCAACCCTGAGTGCGGGGAAGAGTTCTGGGTGGAGTTGACATTCGTCGATGGCGATTTGGTCCGGGTTGAGGCGAAAGAACAAATCCGGATCACGTGTGACAATTTCCAGGTCATCGCCTTTCTCCAGGTCATAACGGCGCCAAGGGGGAGGTAACTCCTGTAGCAGGGTGGTTTTGCCACATTGGCGAACACCCACGAGGGCGACGCAGGGGAATAGGCCGAGTAGCTCCTGTAGCAGGGGGGTATAGTGTCTATCCATACTATGCAGAATAGAGTCGTGACTTTGAAAATGCAAGGTACAGTCTTGAGGCGAAAGTAAATTCTCCACCGCTTGTCTCTGGGTGTATTGTTTGGGAGCGCCATGTTGGGCTGCAATGGGATGGCGGGCTATGTGTTATCGCGGCCTGGGGGGCTGCTCCTACGGTATTGTAGGGGAGGATGGCTTTCAGGGGGATACCGGCGATGGGGCTGGAAATGGAGGATATGAAATGTTGATTAAACGTCCGGCAGATATCGAATCCCACGAGATCACGGAGCCTGAGGTCTATCGCGACCGGCGTCATTTTTTGCAGGCAACATCCGGCGTGGCACTGGCCTTTGCAACCGGGGCGTCGGGCCTGCTTATGCCTGGTGAGGCAGCGGCCGGGCGCAAGCTGGACTACCGCAGGAATCCGCAGCTTTCCACCGATGAGTCAACAAATTCTCTCAAGGACATCACCCGCTATAACAACTTCTACGAGTTCGGCACCGGTAAGGAGGATCCGGCCAAAAATGCCCATACCCTACGGACCGAGCCATGGACGGTGCGCGTGGAGGGGGAGGTGGAGAAGCCGGCCGATTATCATCTCGAAGATCTGATCAAGTCCTCTCAGTTGGAAGAGCGCATCTACCGTCTGCGCTGCGTGGAGGCCTGGTCGATGGTGATTCCGTGGGTGGGGATTCCACTGGCGGATCTCATCAAGCGATTCAAGCCTACGTCGCGGGCAAAATATGTGGAATTCACCACGCTGTATGATCCCGAGCAGATGCCCGGACAAAGGCGTGCAGTGCTGGATTGGCCTTATGTAGAGGGGCTGCGCATGGACGAGGCGATGCATCCGTTAACGATACTGGCCGTGGGTCTCTATGGTGAGGTCCTGCCGAACCAGAATGGTGCCCCGATTCGCCTCGTGGTGCCGTGGAAGTATGGCTTCAAGAGCATCAAGTCCATCGTCAAGATTCGTTTTGCCGAGACCATGCCGAAGACGACCTGGGCGCTGGCCGGGCCTTCGGAATACGGTTTTTACGCCAATGTGAATCCGGCGGTGGATCATCCGCGCTGGGGTCAGGCCAAGGAACGCCGCATCGGCGAGTTTCTCAAGCGCAAGACACTGATGTTCAACGGTTATGCCGACGAGGTGGCGGGGCTGTATGCGGGCATGGATTTGCGGCGGAATTATTGAGCCCTTCATGAAAGGGCATGGGAACCGGCCACCGAACTGGGGTAAAGTGGCGAAATATAAAATTTCTTGGGGTTGTTGGTCATGGTAATGAACATTGACATGCTGCGTGCCCGCCGGGACGAGATATTGCGAATAGCAAAACGTTACCGGGCGGAAAATGTCCGTGTATTTGGCTCAGTGGTTCGCGGTGAAGCCCGAGAGGGCAGCGATATCGATTTGCTGGTGACCTTCCAGGCAGGCGCCAGTCTGCTTGATCAGGTTGGGCTAATCGATGACTTGAAAGGAGCCCTGGGCAGCAAAGTTGACGTTGTAAGTGACCGGGCATTAAACCGTTATCTGCGTGACAAGATATTGGAGGAGGCGAGGCCACTATGAAGGAGCAGAGTGTTTATCTCCTCACAATGTATGACTGCATCCAAAGGATAAAGGAATATACGGCCGGTTTGTCGCTTGCTGCATTTCTGGAAGATCAGAAGACACAGGATGCGGTTATTCGAAACATCGAGGTTATCGGTCAGGCAGCCAAGGATTTTGGCATCGAGGATCTTGCACAAGATCGTCCTGATGTCCCTTGGAAGCAGATCGCAGGGATGAGGAATATCATTGCCCATGAGTACCTTGGCGTCGACATGACGATCACTTGGCAAGTGGTCGAAGAGCACCTGCCAGTTCTGGAAACCGCTATTGCTGATGTCGCCAAAAGAATGGGGGTCGACATCCCCGGTAGTGATTGAAGGGCAATATTAGCCACGATCACAATGTGGCAGCACGGATTTTCGCGGCTGATACCCAAAGGGCACGATGAGCTGCTCCCACAATCTTACCTGTTTCTGATTTTGCGATATCTCAAACCCGTCATCTTTCTGATATGCCTGCTGCCGCTGGTTCTGCTGCTGTGGGACGGCTTTCACGACGCGCTGGGCGCCAATCCCATCGAGACCATCACCCACCGCACGGGTGACTGGACGCTACGTTTTTTGCTGCTGACCCTGGCGATGACTCCTGCACGTCGCCTGCTGGGCTGGACATGGGCATCGCGACTGCGGCGCATGCTGGGTCTGTTCGTCTTTTTCTATGCCAGCCTGCATTTCCTCACGTATCTGGTGCTGGATCAGTTTTTCGACTGGAGTGAAATCATCAAGGATATCGCCAAGCGGCCCTATATCACCATCGGCTTCAGCGCCTTCGTGCTGCTGATCCCCTTGGCTGTTACTTCGACCCAGGCCATGATGCGTCGCCTTGGCCGTCGCTGGGGACAGCTGCACCGGCTGGCATACCTCGTTGCCATTTTAGGGGTGGTACACTATCTGTGGTTGGTGAAGGCCGATTATCTGCAGCCCGCCATTTATGCCTCGGTTCTGGCGATCCTGCTCGGAATGCGGGTGTGGTGGTGGCGGGGTGGTGCATCGATGGCCGCGCTGAAGTAGGGCAGGCGTCAGAGTCATGCACTGCGGGCCTTGATCGACATCAAATAACCCGGGGCGTGCGCCCCTTACACTCTGCGCTTGATTATTGCCGGTAATTGACCACATGCCAGTTTCCACTCGCCGCCAGCGGCAGCACGAGGAACACCTCGCCTACCGTTTGCACGGCAGCTGTTATCTCAACATCACCTATCATTGCACCCTGCGTTGCGCCTTCTGCCCGAAGTTCAACGGCAGCTGGGAGGTGCAGAATATCGACCTGCTGCTGACCCGCGAGCCGCAGGCCGAGGAGGTGCTGGCAGCCATTGGCGATCCCAGCGACGACCGGGAGATCGTCTTCTGCGGTCTGGGCGAGCCAACACTGAACCTGCCGGTGCTGCTGGACGTGGCGCGGGCGCTGAAGGCGCAGGGCAAGCACATCCGTCTCAATACTGACGGTCTGGCCAATCTGGTGCACGGCCGTGACGTGACACCCGAGCTGGCCAAAGTAGTGGATGCGGTATCCATTTCCATGAATGCCCAGGATGAAGCGATTTACGAGCGCCACTGCCGGCCCAAGCAGGCCGGCGCCTTTCAGGCCATGCAAGACTTCGCCCGGCGGGCCGGGGAGCAGGGCATGGCGGTTACGCTTACCGCCATCGATGGCCTTGAGGGCGTGGACATCGCCGCCTGTGAGCAGCTTGCTGCCAAGCTCGGCACCGGCTTTCGGCGCCGGGTGCTGGATGTGGTGGGCTGATGATTTATTCCGTGCACCAATCCGCAGACGTGGCTCCTTGTTGGGCCGCGATGATTTCTTCATC
>CAZTPE010000096.1:2575-8790 GCA_964614545.1 uncultured Ectothiorhodospiraceae bacterium | reverse complement strand
TGATGGTCTGACGGTGCATTTCAAGGTGACCGATAGCGCCAATACCATCCCGGTGACATTTACCGGTATCCTGCCGGATCTGTTCGAGGAAGGGCAGGGCGTGGTGGCGCAAGGTAAGATGCAGGGCGAGGTTTTTATTGCCAGTGAAGTGCTGGCTAAGCACGATGAAAACTACATGCCGACACAGGTGGCCGACATGCTGGAAGAGGGCGAGAAACTCCAGCAACAGCAAGCGCAGGATGGCACAACGGCGGTTCCACAGACACCGTAGCCTGTACTGATATATCGTGTATTCCGACGTTAATCCCAAGCAGACAAATCCAAAGCAAGGCAAGGTAACCGACTTATGATTCCAGAAATTGGACATTTTGCGCTCATTCTGGCGCTGTGCGTGGCCCTGGTGCAGGGGATTGTTCCCATCGCCGGTGCACAACTGGGAATCCGTTCCTGGATGGCGCTGGCGCGGCCGTCGGCACAGGCCTACTTCGTGTTTATTGCCGTGGCCTTCGGCTGTCTGACCTACGCCTTTATCGCCAACGATTTCTCTGTGCGTTATGTGGCCTCGGTGTCCAATTCCATGCTGCCTCTCCAGTACCGGATTGCGGCCGTCTGGGGTGGCCATGAGGGCTCGTTGTTGCTGTGGGCGCTCTTGCTGGGTGTGTGGACGCTGGCGGTGTCGCGCTACTCGCGCAACCTGCCGCTGGAGATGGTGTCACGCGTGATCGGCGTCATGGGCCTGATCTCGGTGGGCTTTCTGCTCTTCATGTTGTTCACCTCTAACCCCTTTGATCGCTTGTTGCCGGCGGCGCTGGACGGCCGTGACCTTAACCCGCTGCTGCAGGATCCGGGACTGATCATTCATCCGCCGTTGCTGTATATCGGCTACGTGGGCTTTTCCGTGGCCTTCGCCTTCGCCATCGCGGCCTTGCTGGGTGGCCATATGGACGCCACCTGGGCGCGTTGGTCGCGCCCGTGGACCACCATTGCGTGGGTCTTCCTCACCCTTGGCATCTCTTTGGGCAGCTGGTGGGCCTATTATGAACTGGGCTGGGGTGGTTGGTGGTTCTGGGATCCGGTCGAGAACGCCTCCTTCATGCCATGGCTGGTGGGTACCGCGCTGGTGCATTCGCTGGCGGTGACCGAAAAGCGCGGCAGCTTCAAGAACTGGACCGTACTGCTGGCCATCCTTGCCTTCTCGCTGAGCCTGCTGGGTACCTTCCTGGTGCGCTCCGGCGTGTTGACCTCGGTGCATGCCTTTGCCACCGACCCTGAGCGCGGCGTGTTCATCCTTAGCTTCCTGGTGGTGGTGATCGGCGGTTCGCTGGCCCTCTACGCTTGGCGGGCGCCGAAGGTGGGTTTGGGCGGACGATTCCAACTGGTGTCGCGCGAGACCTTTCTGCTGACCAACAATGTGCTGTTGGTGGTGGCCTGCGGAGCGGTGTTGCTGGGCACTTTGTATCCGTTGCTGCTGGACTCGCTGGAGCTGGGTAAGATCTCTGTCGGTCCTCCCTACTTCGATACCGTCTTCCTGCCGCTGATGGTGCCGTTGATCTTCCTCATGGGCGTGGGACCGATGGCGCGCTGGAAGCAGGCATCGATTCCGGACATGGCCGTACGTCTGCGCTGGGCGGCGGCGGTCAGCGTGGTGATGGCGTTGATCCTGCCCTTAGTGATGGGCAAGTGGTCAGCACTGGCCAGTCTGGGCTTTGCGCTGGCCTTCTGGGTATTTGCCAGCTCGGTGGTCAATATGCGCGAGCGCATGGCGGCCACCCGGGCGAACTCGAATGCCGGCCTCTTGGCGCGTTTCTTCGCTCTGCCGCGAGCCTACCTGGGCATGCACGCGGCACATATCGGCGTGGGCGTGTTTATTATGGGCGTGACCATGGTGAATACCTACGAAGTCGAAAAGGACATGCGTATGGATATCGGCGACACCGTCACCATGGGCGGCTATACCTTCCGCTTCGATGGCGTGACCCAGATCGAAGGCCCTAACTACAATGCCAGCCGGGGCCAGATCCTGGTGTCACAGGATGGCAAGCCGGTCACGGTGTTGTTCCCCGAGAAGCGTACCTATCTGGTGCAGACCATGCCCATGACCGAGGCCGCCATCGATACCGGCCTGTTCCGTGATCTGTATGTCTCCCTGGGCGAGCCGGTGAGCAACGGGGCATGGAGCGTGCGCGTCTATTACAAGCCCTTCGTGAGCTGGATCTGGGGTGGCACCGCCATCATGGCACTGGGCGGCCTGCTGGCTATCAGCGACCGTCGTTACCGTCTCGGCGTCCGTCGTCGCAAAGAGACCAAGGTGCAGACTGCGACGGGTGGCGCCGGTTTGGCGACGGAGGAGAAATAACGCATGCGTTTTTTGCTGCCACTGGGCCTTTTTACCGTCATCGTCGGTTTTCTCTGGGTGGGGCTGAGCCTCAACCCGCACGAGGTGCCGTCCCCCTTCATCGATAAGCCGGCGCCGGACTTCACCCTCCCGCAACTGCACGATCCACAGAAGACCTTCTCCAACAAGGACATGTTGGGCAAGGTGTGGATGCTCAATGTGTGGGCATCGTGGTGCGTGGCCTGCCGTCAGGAACACCCGCTGCTGGTGCAGATGGCGCGCGCGCAGCTGTTTCCCGTGGTCGGCCTGAATTACAAGGACGGTCGCGAGGATGCCCTGCGCTGGCTGCTGGATGACGGCGACCCCTATGTGCTGAGCGTGATGGACAACAAAGGCAACGTGGGTATCGACTACGGCGTCTATGGTGTACCGGAGTCCTTTGTCATCGACAAACAGGGTGTGATCCGCCACAAGGTGATCGGGCCGCTGGGGCCGGCGGAACTGCAAAACTGTGTGATCCCGCTGGTGCGTGAGCTGGAGAAAGCCACCGCCGAGAGCCAGATTACCAACGAGGTGAAAGAAGCATGCGCCTGATGTCATCGTTGAGTGCGGTATTTGCCGCCGTATTACTGTTGCAAGCCCCCTTGTTGTCGGCCAAAGAGGCGGTGACGATGGCGGAAGACCCTGTGCTGGAAAAGATCGTCAACGAGATTTCCGCCGAACTGCGCTGCCTGGTGTGTCAGAACCAGACTATCGCCGATTCCCACGCCGACCTGGCCGTCGACCTGAAAAACCAGGTGCGGGACATGGTGCGCGAGGGCAAGACGCAGGATGAAATTGTCGATTACATGGTGCAGCGCTATGGTGATTTCGTTCGTTATCGCCCGCCGGTAAAGGCCTCGACTTATCTGTTGTGGGTAGGCCCTTTTTTGTTGCTGTTTCTCGGCATTTTCGTGCTGATACTGAACCTGAAGAAACGCCGTTTACTGGAGGGTGAACAGGATGCGGCGCTATCGCCAGAGGAAAGTAAGCGCCTGGCGCAGCTGTTGAAGTCTGAAGAAGAGAAGAACAAATCATGATGATTTTCTGGTTGGTTGCGGTATTGCTGATAATTGCCGCATTGCTGTTTTTGTTGCCACCTTTGGTCAAGGCTCGTGCCAGCGAGGGGGATGTCTTGGCGCGTGATGAGCTGAATCTGACGATTTTCAAAGATCAGATGAGTGAGCTGGAGGCAGACTTGGCAGCGGGTGTGCTGACATCGGAACAATACGACGTCGCGCGGCAAGATCTCGAACGTGACTTCCTGCATGACAGCGGCGGCGAGAACAGTGAGACCGTCGGTCAGGCCGACCGTATTATCGGTCGTGCGGCAGCGGTAGTCATCCTGGTGCTGGTACCGGTGCTGGCAGTGAGTCTCTATGGCCTGCTGGGGGCCGGCGCGGCGGGACTCGATCCCGACAGTGCCAAGCCTGACGTGCAGGCTGAGGGTCATCAAGGCACGTTGGAGGAACAGGTCGCCATGCTGCAGGAGCACTTGCAGAACAATCCTGAGGATGCCGAGGGATGGCTGATGCTGGCACGTTCCTATTACTTCATGAAGGACTTCGCCAGCGCCAGTGAGGCCTATGCGCGAGCGGCAACATTGATTCAGAACCCCGATCCGAACCTGTTTGCCGACTGGGCCGATGCCGCCGCCATGGCGCAGGGTCGGCAGATGGCGGGCAGGCCCTACGAACTGGCGAAGAAGGCCCTGAGCCTCCAGCCCTCCCACCAGAAGGCCTTGTGGCTGGCGGGTACGGCGGCCTTTCAGGCCGAGGATTACAGCACCACCCTGGAGTACTGGCAGCGTCTGGTGAAGCAGTTCCCGGAAGACTCTGAAAACTATGTGCAGATGCAGCGCAATATCGACGAGATCAAGGAGATGCTGGGCGCCTCGGCGGAGCCGCAAACGGCGGCGGCCCAGGCGCCGGCAGCGGGCGTCGTTCTGCACGGTGTGGTGCGCCTGTCCGATGAGCTGAAGGGACGTGTATCACCGGAGCAGACGGTCTTTGTCTATGCCCGCGCGCCGAGTGGTCCACGCATGCCGCTGGCCATCGTGCGCAAGCAGGTAAAAGACCTGCCGTTGACCTTTACCCTGGACGACTCCACGGCCATGACGCCGGCCATGAAGCTGTCTGCCTTCCCACGGGTCGTGGTGGGTGCGCGGGTTTCCCAGAGCGGCAATGCCGTTCCACAGAGTGGTGATATGGAGACCGTCATGGGGCCCGTCGAGGTATCGACTGCCGGCGAGCTGGAACTGGTGATTGACTCGATCGTGCCGTAATATAGGCGCGATTTTTTAGCGTAAATTCCGTACCGTAAATTGTTTGCCGCCAAATGCTTGGCGTAACACTTTATCGAAATTAACTGATATGTAGGAGATGCAATATGAATCGCAGGGTTGTCTTTCATCGTGTCTTTGTACTGTCTTTGGTGTTGTTTGCCGTTGCAGCGGCTCAAGCGGGCGACCCCCAGCGCGGGCGGCAGATTTATATTGAGCGTTGTTCGGGTTGTCATGGCTCGACGGGTACGCCCACCATGGCCGCGGTGCCGGCCTTTTCGCGCGGCGAAGGGGTAATGAAACCGGATCAGGAGTTATTGGCCTTTATCAAGCGCGGCAAGGGTGTCATGCCGGGCTATGATGGCGTGTTGACCGATATGGAAATTCGCGACACCCTCGCCTATATCAGGACCCTGTTTTGATGGAACTTCGTATTCTGGCCGCTGGGATTGCCCTGATCACCACGATGGCTGCAGGTTTGACGGGCTGTTCCGATGACCCGCCTGCCACTGATGATAGCGCGCAGGTAACACCATCCGCCAATGTACCGGTTGCAGCGCCCGCGCCGCAGGCGAAGGGCGGCTATCACGTCGTCGATAGCTTCAACGTGGGTGAATACACCTATGTGCGTTCGATGGTGCTGGACAAGAAAAAGGGCAGCGTCTGGGTGGGTACCAGTGTTGGCGCGATGGAAGTGGATGTCGCCACCCACGCACTGCTGGGAACCTATACCCGCGAGCACGGCCTGGCCAATGAATATGTGTTCGGTATGCTTATCGACAGCCAGGGCAACCGCTGGTTTGGCACCAATGGCGGCGGGGTCTCGCGGCTTTCCGCGGAAGGTGAGTGGAAAACGTATTTCCCCATGCACGGCTTAGCGGATTACTGGATTTACTCCTTTGTCGAAGACTCCAAGGGGGACATCTGGATCGGTACCTGGGCCGGACTGAGTCATTTTGCCCCCAAGACCGGGAAATTTACCACCTATCTTACCCAGCTGGTCAACGAATGGGTGTATGGCCTGGGCGTTGATTCCAAGGACAATATCTGGATCGGCACCGAGGGTGGCGTCAATATGTTCGACGGCAGCCAGTGGTATACCTGGACACACGATGATGGCCTGGGTGCCGGCAATGAAAACAACCTGCCGGTCAGCACAAACACCGGACTGGGTACCCGTTCGCGCCATGATCTCAGTATAATGGCGGAGGGCCAGTCGACCTACAATCCCAACTATGTCTTTACCCTGTTGGTCGACCCCGAGGACAAGGTATGGGCAGGTACCTGGGGTGGTGGGGTGGCCCGCTTCGACGGCACGAAATGGGAGAACTTCACGACCGCAGACGGTCTGGGCGGCAATATCGTCTACAGTATTGCGCGCAGCGAAGACGGGACGATGTGGTTTGGTACCAGTGGTGGCCTGACATCCTTTGATGGGAAGGACTGGCGGGTTTTCACGAAGCGGGATGGTCTTCTTGATGACCACGTGTACGCCATTGTTCCGACCGAGAACGGTGAGGTTTGGGTTGGCACCCGCTCCGGTGTGACCCTGCTGAGTAA
>CAZTPE010000096.1:0-2475 GCA_964614545.1 uncultured Ectothiorhodospiraceae bacterium | reverse complement strand
AGCCAGTAGCCTGGATGAAGCGCAGCGGAATCCGGGGAACGATTGGGACAAACCTCCCGGATTCCGCCATGCTGCATCCGGGCAACTTGCTGAGATTAAGTTGAGTTATGAGTAATAAGTAGTTACCCATGATAAAAAAATGCCGGTGAGATAGGGTATCTACCGGCATGTTTGATTCAAGGAATTGGAGAGACTTGTGAATATCAGTTCAAAATATCTGGCGATTGGCGCCATTGCGGTTGGTGGACTCGTCATTGGCGCCTATACCATAGGCACCAAAAAGGCCGAAGTGCCTGTACCGGCAGCGGCCTCGAAGGCGCCCGCCACCACGGCCGTTCCGGGCCACCCGGGTGGTGTGCCCCCGGTGAGTGATTTGCTGCCCAGTGATGCGCCGACGGCGAAGACGGCCGATTTTGCTCATTTTCGTGTCGGCAACCGCAACGTCAAGGGCATGCTGTCCGATGGTGGTGAAGTCTGGGTGGGTACCTCCGGTGGGGTGATTCGCTACAACATTCACACCAACGACTACAAACTCTTCGACGTTAAGAATGGCAGCCTGATCTCCAACGGCGTTTTTCATGTCAGCAAGGTTCGCGGCAAGATCATGGTCGGCACTTATGGTGGCGGCCTGTCGGTCTATGACCCGGCGGCGGACAGCTGGAAGAATTACAATATCCCGGCGGGCCTGGCCGATCAGTTTGTCTACGACGTTGTCGAGGACAGAAATGGTGATCTGTGGATTGCCACCTGGTCTGGTGCCAACCGCATCAAGGGCGGCAATCTTGACGATGCCGGCAGTTGGGAAACCTTCACCGTTGCCAACACCAAAGGTGGCCTGCCCAATGACTGGGTGTATGGCATCGAGGTTGGCAAGAACGGTGAAATCTGGCTGGCGACTGAAGGTGGCCTGGCCCGCTACAAGGACGATACCTGGGTCAACTGGAACCATGAGGCCGGTCTGGGCGCGAAGTACGAGGATGTGAAGGACGACATCGCCTTCGCCAACGACCCGGCCAAGACCTCCAAGCACCATGCCCGTCAGAAGGAAGAGCAGGGCCTAAGCGATGTGAAGGTTGGCTTCAATCCCAACTACATCGTTTCGATGGTTGTCGATGAAGAGGGTGTTGTCTGGGCGGGTACCTGGGGTGGCGGCCTGTCCAGCTTTGACGGCAAGACCTGGAAGACCTATACCGTCAAGGATGGGTTGCCCGGTAACCATGTCTTCATGTTGCACAAGAGCCGTGGTGGGCCACTATGGATCGGCACCAACAAGGGCCTGGCGCGTTTCCGTCCGGATGGCAGCGGGTTTGTCGTCATGACCCAGGCCGATGGCCTGTTCGCCAATAACGTTTTCTCCCTGGCTGAAGCGAGTGACGGCAGTCTGTGGGTCGGCAGCTTTGGTGGCGTGGCGAGGATCTTTAATCCTAAATAGCGCTACACCCACATCGTACAAAAAAGAGTACAAAAAAGGCCCTGCCCGGAGATCCCGGACAGGGCCTTTTTTGTGGGTGGGGTACCGCAGACCCTAATGGCACTTACTTGAACCGAAAATACCGTCATTCCGGGTGGAACGAAGTGAAGGCCCGGAATCCAGAATACTTGAAGCGATACACATTTTTGATTCCCGTCTTCGCGGGAATGACGGTATTTTCGGTTTAAGCCGAGTAGCTGGGTGTGGTGGACACGTCTTTTGTGCTCACGCGTAATGCTCCACCCTACAGAAGCCGCGCCAAGAGGAGTCGATACCCTAACAGTCCTGTTTTTCAAGCAACATTTTCGCGTGGGTACAAAACTGTATGCAGCCTGGCAGGGCTTCCTCCCGTCTTGCACGGCTGGTATCCCTTGCGTGCGCCGGGAAGACAGACAATTCCAGTTTATGGTCTCATGCAAGCCAGGTGATGTGTGCGTGATTATAGTTATGCTGGTCAGGATTATTCCTTATGATTGCCGGAAATTATCTGTCCCTCGAACTAAGACGGTGTATTTTAAGCACTACGCTATAAGATTTTTTTACCTCTATGGTCTCGCGAGGCCGCTGCCAGTTATTGCCCATCCTCTTTCATGATAAGTACATATAAAAAACAGATATTTAAGGTTATGTGTGAGGGGGATTGATTTGTTGACAACACTTGCTCGGCGTTTATGATTTAAGTGCCCCATTAATCGCTGCTGTGCGATTGCCTCTAATGGAGCGGGTTGTATTTTATCTCAATTTCAAAAGGAAAGAGAAAATGAAAAAGGCAGCAAGGATGAGCGGTAAATATTTTCAGAATCTAAGAGATGTTGCTATAGCAGGGGCCTTGGCGCTGGTCGTATTTCCATCTTTTGCTGCGCCGTTTGCTTATGTTGGTGAGGCTTTCAGTAATAGCATACGCGTCATTGACACGGCGACGAATACTGAAACGGCGACAATAGCCGCAAATAGTTTCAGTAAAGTCGCAGTACATCCTTCGGGTGATTTTATCTATGTGCCCA
>CAZTPE010000095.1:0-8864 GCA_964614545.1 uncultured Ectothiorhodospiraceae bacterium | reverse complement strand
CGCTGATTGTCGACGACAGCCGCCGGGCGTTGGGGCTGCTGGCGCAAAACTGGCGTCAGCGTTTCAGCCTGCCGCTGGTGGCGATAACCGGCAGTAACGGTAAGACCACGGTGAAAGAAATGCTGGCCGGTATTTTTGCCGAGAAAGGCCGGGTGTTGGCAACGCACGGTAATCTGAACAATGACATCGGCATGCCTCTGACCCTGCTGCGTCTGAATCCGTCATACGCTTACGCGGTGATTGAAATGGGCGCCAACCATACCGGAGAAATCGCTTATCTGAGTAAACTGGCGGCACCGAACGTGGCCCTGATCACCAATGCGGCGGCCGCGCATCTGGAAGGCTTTGGCAGTCTCGAAGGCGTGGCTCGGGCCAAGGCTGAAATTTATTCAGGACTGAGTGAACAGGGTTGCGCGGTGATCAATGCCGATGATGCCTTTGCGCCGTTGTGGCGGCAAAAAGTCGCGGATGAAAATAAAGAGCTTGGTTGTCTGAGCTTTGGCCTGGATAGTTCGGCAGAGGTGCGGGCGGACTGGCCGCCGCTGGATGGTCGGGTAAAGTTCAAGACACCGAGCGGTGGTTTTGAGTTTCGTTTGCCGCTGCTGGGGCGGCACAATCTCATGAATGCGCTGGCTGCTGCGGCGGCGGCTATTGGCGCGGGCGTTGATAGCGCGGCGATTCAGGCCGGACTGGAAAGCGTACAGGCGGTACCCGGACGCTTGCAATTAAAGATCGGGATTGCGGGAAGCCGTATTCTCGATGATACCTACAATGCCAACCCGGCCTCGATGAACGCCGCGCTGGAGGTTCTACAGGATTTCTCTGGTCGCCATTTTTTGGCCCTGGGGGACATGGGCGAACTGGGTGGAAATGAAAAAACCCTGCATGCGCAAACCGGTGAACAGGCGCGCGCCAGCGGCGTGCAACGCCTCTATACCCTGGGAACTTTGTCACGCGTGACGGCCAGTGCTTTTGGCGAGCAGGCGCAGAGTTTCAGCAACCACAGCAGCATGCTTGAACGCCTGCGTGAAGATCTGGCTGCCGATGTGACCCTGCTAGTGAAAGGCTCGCGGCGCATGCAGATGGATAAGATTGTAGATGCGTTGAGTGTCGATGGGGGGAACTGCTGAGATGCTTTATCATTTAGCTCAGTACCTGCAGGAAATGTATAGCGGCTTCAATGTTTTCAACTATCTGACCCTGCGGGCCATCCTCGGTGTACTCACTGCGTTGCTGATCTCGTTCATTATCGGCCCGGTTATGATCCGCAAACTGAGCAAGTACAACATCGGTCAGACGGTGCGTGATGATGGTCCGGAAAGCCACTTCAGCAAGGCTGGCACACCGACGATGGGCGGTGCGCTGATTCTGGTGGCGATTTTTGTCAGTACCCTGCTGTGGTCGGATTTGACCAACCGCTATGTCTGGGTGGCGGTGATCACCACCGCTATCTTTGGCCTTATCGGCTGGGTGGATGATTACAAGAAACTGGTGCAGCGGGATCCACGCGGCCTGAGTGCGCGCTACAAGTATTTCTGGCAGTCGCTGGCCGGTTTCGGTGCAGCCTTTTATCTCTATAGCAGTGCGGTTAGCCCGGCCGAAACGCAATTGATCGTGCCCATATTCAAGGATGTGGCGATTCCGCTGGGTCTGGTCAGTTATGTGTTGTTGAGTTATTTCGTGATTGTCGGCAGCAGTAATTCAGTCAACCTCACCGATGGTCTTGACGGACTGGCTATTCTGCCGACGGTCATGGTGGCCGGCGCCCTGGCGGTGTTTGCCTATCTGACCGGGCATGCGGTGTTTTCGTCCTATTTGTCGATTCCCTATATACAGGGGGTTGGTGAACTGGTGATTTTCTGTGGCGCCATTGTCGGTGCCGGGCTGGGCTTTCTCTGGTTCAACACCTATCCGGCCCAGGTCTTCATGGGCGATGTGGGCGCATTGGCGCTGGGTGCGGCACTGGGCATTGTGGCGGTGATCGTGCGCCAGGAAATTGTGCTTTTTATTATGGGCGGCGTGTTCGTAATGGAAACCGTGTCGGTGATTTTACAGGTGGGTTCCTACAAGCTCACCGGACGGCGGATTTTTCGCATGGCGCCCCTGCATCATCATTTTGAACTCAAGGGTTGGCCGGAGCCGCGCGTAATCGTACGCTTCTGGATTATTACCGTGATTCTGGTGCTGATCGGTTTGGCAACACTGAAGGTTCGTTAACCATGCTGGCAACGAAAAATAATATGACAGAGGACAACAGCATTCTGGACAGGCTGCGCAGGCAGCGAGTGCTGATCGTGGGGCTGGGTGCCACCGGCCTTTCCTGTGCGCGGTTTCTTGCTGCGCAGGGCGTCGAGGTGGCGATTACCGACAGCCGGGCCAATCCGCCGGGGCTGGAGGTGTTGCAGCGGGAGCTGTCTGATACCGCTGTATTCATCGGTGGTTTTGAGGTCGGCGCTTTTGAACGGGCGGATGTCTTATTGCTCAGCCCCGGTGTTTCCCTGCGTGAGCCGCTGGTGGCCGAAGCGCGGGCGCGCGGTGTCGAGATACTGGGTGATGTGGAGCTGTTTGCCCGTCTGGTGAGCGCGCCGGTGATCGCGATTACCGGTTCCAACGGCAAGAGCACCGTGACCACCCTGGTCGGGGCGATGGCGCGGGCAGCCGGACGGCATGTGGCGCTGGGCGGCAACATCGGCACCCCGGTGCTGGACCTGCTGGGCCAGGCGGATGCGCAGCCGGCGCATGATCTGTATGTGCTGGAGCTGTCCAGCTTCCAGCTCGAAACCACCCACAATCTGGAAACGGTGGCGGCGACTATTCTCAATATCAGCGAGGATCACATGGATCGCTATACCAGCCTGGCAGATTATACCGCCGCCAAGGCGCGTATTTTCCACGGCAGCGATGTGCTGATTGTCAATCGTGACGATGCGCGGGTGACCGCGACGCTGGAAATGCTGCGTTGCGGACGACGGCTGATTCACTTTGGTCTGCAGCCCGCAGCGGAGGGGGATTTTGGCGTTATTGAAAAAGCCGGTGAAGACTGGCTGAGTCTGGGCAACGAAGCCCTGATGCCGGTTGCCGGCTTACGTATGCGCGGTCGCCACAATCTGGCCAATGCACTGGCGGCATTGGCATTGGGACAGGCGGCCGGGCTACCGATGTCGGCCATGCTTGAAGCCCTGCAAAATTTCGGCGGCCTGGCTCACCGCTGTCAGTGGCTGGGGCAATATCGGGGGGTGAACTGGTACAACGATTCCAAGGCCACCAATGTAGGCGCCGCGATTGCTGCCATCAACGGTGTTGAGGCGGAAAAAATTGTGCTCATTGCCGGCGGCCAGGGCAAGGGACAGGATTTCGCACCGCTGGTCGAGCCGCTACGGCAACGGGCGCGGGCGGTGGTGCTGCTGGGCGAAGATAGCGCCTTGATCGAAGCGGCGTTGCAAAATTTAGTGACAGCTGATGGCCTGAACATTCGTCATGCACAGAATATGGCTGAGGCGGTAAAAACTGCAGCGGAACTGGCGCAGAGCGGTGATGCGGTGCTGCTGTCGCCCGCCTGTGCCAGTTTTGATATGTTCACGGGCTTTGAACAGCGTGGCGAGATATTCAAACAACAGGTGGAGAGCCAGCTCAAATGAGTCTGCAGGCCATTAGACAACATGGATTTTTGCCAACGGCTAAACAGGACAGCGTCTTGTTGTTACTGGACCCCTGGTTGCTGATACCGGCTGTGAGTCTGCTGGCCTTGGGTCTGGTGATGGTCGGTTCGGCCTCTATTTCGATTGCCGAGCAACAGACCGGCCAGCCATTTTATTTTCTTGTTCGCCAGAGCGCTTATGTGGCGCTGGGGCTGGTTCTGGCCTGGCTGGTCTGGCGCCTGCCTATGCGCCTGTGGCAGTCCGCCGGACCCTATTTGATCATGGCCAGCGTATTGATGCTTTTATTGTTGTTCATTCCGGGTCTGGGTCGGGAAGTAAACGGCAGCCTGCGCTGGCTGGCGTTGGGACCGGTGAATCTTCAGGTCTCGGAACTGGTGAAGCTGTTCGTGGTGATTTATCTGGCTGGTTATCTGCTGCGCCATAATGAGGAGGTGCGTAATCAGGCCGGTGGTTTTTTACGTCCGCTGGCGCTGATGGTGTTGCTGTCGATGCTGCTGTTGCTGGAACCGGATTTCGGTGCGGTGGGGGTGATGATGGCCACCGCGATGGGCATGATGTGGCTGGGCGGCGCCCGCCTGTTGCAGTTCCTGCTATTGGGGTTGGGCATGCTCAGCATGCTCGGCGTGCTGGCGGTGGCCGCGCCCTATCGCATGGCGCGTCTGACCACCTTCCTCAATCCCTGGGCGGATCCTTTCAACAGCGGTTTCCAGCTAACCCAGGCGCTGATCGCCTTTGGCCGGGGTGAATGGCTGGGGGTGGGGCTGGGATCCAGCGTGCAGAAACTGTTTTACCTGCCCGAGGCGCATACCGATTTTCTGTTTGCCGTGATGGCTGAAGAGCTGGGGCTGCTGGCGGCGGCGCTGGTGATCATCCTGTTTCTTATTATCGTCCTGCGGGCGTTGTACATCGGTCAGCGAGCCGAAAAGCAGGAGCGCCTGTTCATGGCCTATGTGGCCTACGGGCTGGGGATCTGGATCGGTTTACAGGCTTTTATCAATATCGGCGTCAACATGGGTGTATTGCCCACCAAAGGCTTGACCTTGCCGTTGATGAGCTATGGCGGCAGCAGCATGATAGTCATGTGCATAGCGATGGCCCTGTTATTGCGAATTGAATACGAAACTCGCACAGGAACGATGCGACATCATTCGGTAGCTAAAACATCTACTCGTGGGAGGACAGGGCATGTCTGAGAAAGTGAAATCAGGGACTTCGTATCGCATTCTGATTATGGCCGGCGGCACGGGGGGACATGTCTATCCGGCGCTGGCGGTGGCTGACTGTCTGCGCCAGCAGAATGTCAGCGTAAGCTGGCTGGGTACGCGCAAGGGGCTGGAATCACGGGTGGTGGCCAGGGCCGGTTTTCCCCTTTATACGATTTCGGTGAGCGGTCTGCGCGGCAAGGGGCTGGGCGGCTGGTTGCTGGCCCCGCTGCGCCTGAATATCGCCCTGGTGCAGGCGCTGACGATCCTGTTCAAGTTGCGTCCCCACGCGGTGCTGGGCATGGGCGGTTTTGTCACCGGCCCCGGCGGCGTTGCCGCCTATATTCTGGGGAATGCGTTGTTGATCCATGAACAGAATGCCATTGCCGGACTTACCAACCGATTGCTTGGACGTATTGCTGACAAGGTAATGGCGGCGTTTCCCGGTGCCTTTCGCAAGGCCCGCATGGTTGAGATTGTAGGCAATCCGGTGCGTGAGTCTATTGCCCGGCTGGCGCCACCGAGTGAACGTTTTGCAGCGCGCAAAGGCCGTCTGAACCTGTTGGTCGTGGGCGGCAGCCTGGGGGCGTTGGCGTTGAACGAAACGTTGCCGGCGGCACTGGAAAATTTCGATGCGGCTCACCGGCCGCATGTCTGGCACCAGACCGGATTCGGCAAGCGGGCGGCCAGCGAGGCGGATTATAAACAACGGGGAGTCGAGGCGAAGGTGATGGAATTTATCGAGGATATGGATGCCGCCTATGCCTGGGCAGATCTGGTGATTTGCCGGGCCGGGGCGCTGACTGTTTCCGAGCTGGCCATCGCCGGGCTGGGATCGATCCTGGTGCCGTATCCGCATGCGGTGGATGATCACCAGAGCGCCAATGCTCGTTTTCTGGTACGCGCCGGGGCGGCAAAACTGTTGCCGCAAACACAGTTGAGCGCCGACAGTCTCTATCAGACGTTGTCTGAACTAATGAAAAAAGGCCGTCAGGGTCTGTTGAAAATGGCCCTGGCGGCGCGTGGTGCGGCTATGCCGGGGGCTACCCAGCTGGTAGCCAAACGTTGTCTGGAGGCGGCTCATGGCTGAACAAATAGAACGCAATTACGGTCGTCGGGCGACCGATCTGGGCAATGCCCGTGGTGAACCGGGCATGGGTCGTATTCGCCGCATTCATTTCGTCGGCATCGGCGGCGTGGGTATGGGCGGGATTGCCGAAGTGCTGCTCAACCTGGGCTATGCCGTCAGCGGATCGGATCTGCAGGAAAACGCGGTAACCCGGCGTCTGTTGGAACAGGGTGCCGAGGTTACCTTTGGCCATGCTGCAGAAAATATTCGCGGCAGTGACGTGGTGGTGGTATCCAGCGCGGTAAAACAGGATAACCCGGAAGTGGAGGCGGCGCATGCGCAGCGTATCCCGGTGGTACCGCGCGCAGAAATGCTGGCCGAACTCATGCGTTTCCGATTTGGTATTGCGGTAGCCGGTACCCACGGCAAGACCACTTCCACCAGTCTGATTGCCAGTGTCCTGGCGGAGGGAGGGGTGGATCCCACTTTCGTCATCGGTGGGCGGCTCAACAGCGCCGGTACCAATGCGCGTCTGGGGGCGGGGCGCTATCTGGTGGCGGAAGCGGACGAGAGCGATGCGTCTTTTATGCACCTGCAGCCGATGATGGCGGTAGTGACCAATATCGATGCCGATCATATGGAAACCTATGGTGGTGATTTTGACGTGCTGCGCCAGACCTTCCTCGAATTTCTGCACCATTTGCCTTTCTACGGACTGGCGGTGCTGTGTGTGGATGATCCGGAAGTCAGACGATTGCTGCCTGAGGTGAGTCGGCCAGTGCTCAGTTACGGGCTGGATGACAGCGCCGACATCTACGCTACCGATCTGCAACAGACCGGCGCCTGCACGCACTTTCACGTTTCGCGTAAAGACAAAAAAGACTGGCTGGAAATCGAACTCAACATGCCGGGTCAGCACAATGTGTTGAATGCCCTGGCGGCCATTGCCGTGGCACATGAAATTGGCATTGCCGATGAAGCTGTGGTGCGGGCGCTGAAAAATTTTGCCGGTATCGGTCGACGCTTTCAGATCAACGGCGAATATGATCTTGGCGGCAGGCGCGTGCTGCACGTGGATGACTATGGTCATCATCCGCGTGAAGTGGCCGCCACCGTCAAGGCTATCCGCGAAGGCTGGCCGCAACGGCGGCTGGTGCTGGCTTTTCAGCCCCACCGCTACACCCGCACTCGTGATTTGTTCGAGGATTTCACTATGGTGCTATCCGAGGTGGACGTACTGGTGTTGCTGGAAGTCTATGCCGCCGGTGAGACGCCCATTACCGGAGCCAATGGCCGCGCTCTGGCACGCGCCATTCGCCTGCGTGGTCAGGTCGAACCGGTATTCGTGGAGCAGATTGAGGAGCTGGCGGAAACCCTGAAGGGGGTGCTGCAGGATGGCGATATTTTGCTGACCCTGGGTGCGGGCAATGTCGGTGCGGCAGCGGCGAAGCTAAAACAGCAACTGGAAGCCGGAGAGCCATGTTAAACATGAAGGTGAAACAGACAGCTAAACTGCGCGGCGAACTGCGCCTGCAGGAGCCGCTCTCGGCGCATACCTCATGGCGCGTGGGTGGTCCGGCGAAACAGTTTTACCAACCGGCAGATATTAACGATCTGGCGCAGTTTATTGGCAGCCTGGCAGAAGACGAACCCCTGTACTGGCTGGGACTGGGCAGCAATCTGCTGGTGCGTGACGGCGGTCTGCCGGGCAGCGTGATTTGTACCAGTGGGGTGATGAAAGAACTGCAGTTTCTGCAACATGAGCGGCTGCGGGTCGAAGCCGGACTGGCGATGCCGCAACTGGCGCGTCAGTGCGCTCGTCATGGCTTGCGCGGAACCGAATTTCTTTGCGGTATTCCCGGTACGGTTGGTGGTGGTCTGGCGATGAATGCCGGTGCCCTGGGTGGCGAAATCTGGGACCTGGTCGAGTCAGTGGAAACCGTCGATCGGCAGGGCCGCCTGCAGCTGCGCCGGGCAAATGAATTCGAGGCGGCTTACCGCAAGGTGGTAGGGCCGGTGAATGAGTGGTTCGTGGCGGCGACCCTGCAACTTGCAGCCGGTGACAGCGTCGAAAGTCTGCAGCAGATCAAGGCCCATCTGGCACGGCGTAGCAGCAGCCAGCCGACCCGCTGGCCCAACGCCGGTTCAGTGTTTCGCAATCCGCCGGATGATTACGCCGCTCGTTTGATCGAGGTGGCCGGACTTAAAAATAGCTGTGTCGGCGGTGCCTGCGTGTCGGAAAAACATGCGAATTTTATTGTCAATACCGGCAGCGCCAGTGCCGCGGATATCGAAGCCTTGATCGAGAAAATCGAACAGCAGGTAAAAATTAAACACGGTGTCGAACTGGTGCGTGAAGTAAAAATTATTGGAGCAAGGGATGTCGCCTGAGGAATGGTTCATGGATCTCGATATGAAAGCGTTTGGCAAGGTGGCCGTGCTGATGGGCGGCTGGTCGGCGGAGCGGGCGGTGTCCCTGCAGAGCGGGCAGGCGGTGCTGGACGGTTTGAAACGTTGCGGGGTCGATGCCTGGGGTGTCGATGCGCAGAAAGCCAGTGTGCTGGATACCCTGCGCCGGGGCAGTTTCGATCGCGCCTTTATTATTCTGCATGGTCCCGGCGGCGAAGACGGGGTGATTCAGGGAGCGCTGGATATTCTGAATATTCCCTACACGGGCAGCGGCGTGCTGGCCTCGGCGCTGACGATGGACAAGCTGCGCTGCAAGCAGTTTTTCAAAGGTGCAGGCATTCCAACGCCGACGCACATGGTGCTGGATGAGAGCACCGATATGGCGTTGCTACAGGCCGATTTGGGATTGCCGCTGATGATCAAGCCGGCCCTGGAAGGTTCCAGTCTTGGTATGAGCAAGGTTGAGCGGGTCGAAGAATTATTACCGGCCTGGCAACAGGCGGCGCAGTATCAGGGCGCGGTAAT
>CAZTPE010000094.1:1480-8894 GCA_964614545.1 uncultured Ectothiorhodospiraceae bacterium | reverse complement strand
ATTCGCGATGTCTCTCTGCAGCTTGAGCCATGGTCGATAGAAAGTGAGACCATGACGCCAACCCTGAAGCTGCGACGCGCGGCCATTCTTGCCCGCAATGCCGAGCGCATTGAACAACTTTATGCGGGGCACTGAAATGCCTGTATCCTGCAAGCTACCTGATGGCGAACCGACTACGCGAGTACCTGCCATGCCCACCGATACCAATGCCGGTGGTGATATTTTTGGCGGCTGGATTATGTCGCAAGTGGATATTGCCGGCTCCATCGCCGCGATACGTTATGTCGGCAAGCGAGTGGTGACCGTGGCGGTTAATGCGTTGCATTTTAAAAAGCCGGTTTATGTCGGTGATTTATTGAGCTGTTATGCACATGTCGAGAAAACTGGCCGTACCTCCATCACTGTTTCCGTCGAAGTCTACGCCGAACGTTATCGCGAAGGAGTTGAAGTGGTAAGGGTTACCGAAGCCACATTGACCTATGTGGCGGTGGATAAAAAGGGCCGGCCGGAGGCCGTGTCACTTTCTGATTGAATCTTGTGGTATTGGCGGGGTCAAAGCGTTTCATTTTGTCTCCGTGCCGGGCGATCCCCGTGAGAGTGCTCTTTTGTCGATGATGGGTGGTGATCACCTCCCATCTTTTCTCAGTGTCATGAATGTCTCACTGCCTTGCCATCAACCACCAGGGCGGATGGGGCACGCGCTGGCGTGCACCCACAGAATGGCCGTAAAAACATTGTAATATGAGGACTTTATGAAACCTGAAATATCCTTACGCACCCGCGCAGGCGAGTGGGTTGAGTCCAAGCCGATCGAGTATCTGATCATTGGCTTGATCGTGCTGAATGCCATCAGTCTGGGCATGGCGACCTCTGATGCGCTTGATCGGCAATATGGTTACTGGTTGGGCCTGGTCGATGCCGCGGTGCTGGTGGTGTTCGTCATCGAGATTGGGGTGAAGCTGTTCGCTTTCAGAGGGCAATTCTTTCGCAGTGCATGGAATGTCTTTGATTTCCTGATTGTGGCGATTGCCTTGATTCCCACCAGCGGGCCGCTTGAGGTGCTGCGTGTGCTGCGCATCCTGCGGGTGTTGCGCCTCATTTCGCTGATCCCGCAGTTGCGCGTGGTAACCGAGGCGCTGCTGGGCGCGATTCCTGGGATTGTCTCGGTGGCGGGCCTGATGTCGATCATCTTCTATGTGTTTTCAGTGATGGCGACGGAGTTGTTCGGCGCCGCCCATCCCCAGTGGTTCGGTTCGCTGGGCGATTCCATGTATACCCTGTTTCAGGTGATGACTCTGGAAAGCTGGTCGATGGGCATCGTCAGGCCACTGATGGAAACCCATGCCTATGCCTGGGCGTTCTTTATTCCCTTTATTCTGATTGCCACCTTTACCATGTTGAATCTGTTTATCGCAATCATCGTTGATGCCATGCAGAGCGTGCAGGCGAGCAAGATGGAGCAGGATAAAGAGGCCATCGAAGAGGTCGTGCACAGCGATCACCAGCAGCTGAGTGAAGAAATCCGGGATTTAAAGCAGGATATCAATGAGCTAAAATCACTGTTGCGAAAAAGCCATGAATCTTCCTAGAGGACAACTCAGTGGTGGCTCGTAACGACCCGGGTAATCTTGTTTTGCGCGTAATCAGCCGGCGTTTGAGGCAGGTCATCCCTTTCGTCATGATCATGTGCCTGGGTTTCTCTGCCTGGGCGCAGGCGAGCAATGGTTTTGACCTGTCCGTGCTGACCATCGACAGGGACGAAATCCTCGCCGGTGGTCCGCCGCGTGATGGTATCCCCTCCATAGACCGCCCCAAGTTCATTGCCGCAAAGCAGGTGGACTATCTGCAGGATGATGACCTCGTCATCGGGCTTGTGCGTGGCGATGTGGCGCGCGCCTATCCGGCGCGAATTCTGGTGTGGCATGAAATCGTCAATGACGTGATCGGTGGGGATGCCGTAGCGGTAACTTATTGTCCATTGTGCGGGACTGCCATGGTTTTCGCGCGTAGGATCAATGGGAAGGTGGTGACCTTTGGTGTCTCGGGTCTTCTTTATCGTAGCGACGTTCTCATGTATGACCGAGAGAGCGAATCGCTGTGGTCTCAGTTGGCGATGAAGGCGGTTAGTGGGCCTGCCGTTGATACGGAACTGGTCTGGCTGCCGAGTGAACATTTAACCTGGAAGGCCTGGCGCGAAAAATATCCTCACGGGGAGGTGCTCTCTACCGATACCGGCTACAAACGGAATTACCAGGGTGAGGCATACGCCGCCTATTTCGCTTCCGAGGAGACGATGTTTCCGGTGCCGCACACGCGCAAGGAGTTATCCAACAAGGCGTGGGTTGTTGGCATCTTAATCGACGGAAAGGCAAAGGCGTATCCTGTCAGTGATCTGCCCACGGGTCGTGCCATTGAAGATAAGCTGGGAGGTCAGCAGTTGATCATCCGTTATGATGCCGATAAACGCTATCCTCAAATTACTGACCGGAAAGGCAAGCCGATTCCTTCGGTGATGGTGTTCTGGTTTGCGTGGCAGGCCTTTTATCCCAACACGGACTTATGGCGGCCATAGCAAGTAGCCTGGATGGAGTGAAACGAAATCCGGGGCTGGCGTGGTGATATCTTCCGGATTGCGTTGGGCTCCATTCAGGCCACCTTACTTTCTGTTTTATCGCTTCGTAAATACTCGCAACTGCCGGTCGTGATAGCGCCCTAACAGCGTCAGCGCGGCAATGGCCCCTGCCAGCGCCCAGGCCATGTCCGACTGGGTGTCCCAGACATAACCCTGTGTGCCAAGGAATGCCTCGGCGGCTTCGTCGCTGAGCAGGGCCACCCACCATTCGATGAGTTCGTAAAAGGCGCTAAATCCCAGGCAGAAGCTGACGATGAAAAAATTTCGCCAGGCGGCGCCGTTGATGATGGCTTTGCGGATGAGGATTTCACGGGCGACCATGGCGGGGATGAAGCCCTGTGCGAGGTGGCCGAGCTTGTCGTAGTTGTTGCGGGTCATGCTGGTGACATCTTTCAGCCAGTCGAACAGGGGGACTTCGGCGTAGGTGTAGTGGCCACCCACCATCAGGATAATGCTGTGGATGAGGACCAGGCTGTAGACGAGGGGGGTGAGGGGGAAGCTCCTGCGGGTAATAGCGAGGGCGATCAGGGCGGCGATGGCGGGGAAGACTTCGAGAAACCAGGTCAGACCGTCCTTGGGGTCGATACCGGACCAGATCAAGACGCCGAAAAAGAGGGCCAGCCATGCTGCGGTCATTACGCTGCCTTTTTCTACTTTAGTGTTGTGCGTGTCCACTGTCTTGCCCTGTATTGTGCTGCATGGTGTCGGGTGATGTGGTGTCGGGTGTGTGTGTCGCATGACCGGCGGTCATGTGGCTCAGGGGCGAGGCGAGGGTCCAGATGCCAAAACCGATCACCAGAATGGCGGCGATGCCTCTTACCAGCTTCTTTTGAATCCAGCCTTTGAGTTGATGCGCAAACACGCCGCTGGCCAACATCACCGGTAAGGTGCCGAGGCCGAAGCTGGCCATCACCAGTGCAGCTTGATACCAGCTGCCGGTGGAGACGGCGAGGGTCAGGGTGCTGTAGGTCAGGCCGCAGGGCAGCCAGCCCCACAGGGCGCCGAGCAGCAGGGCCTGCGAGGGCCGGGTGACGGGCATCAGGCGGTTGCCCAATGGCTGCAGGCGCTTCCATACGTGGCCGCCGAGTTTTTCCAGGTGTACCAGGCCGCGCCACCAGCCGGCCAGATAGAGGCCCATGGCGATCAGCATCAGTCCGGCAAAGATGCGCAGGCCGGGGCCGAGGATACCGATCGGCCCTTGCAGCAGCATACCCAATCCGCCCACCAGGGCACCGGCAACACTGTAACTGAAGATGCGCCCGGTATTGTAGAGCAGTAGGGTGGGCAGGGCGCTGCGAGGCTTGCGCTGGCTGTCGGGCAGGGCGAAGCTGAGGGCGTTCATGACACCGCCGCACATGCCGATGCAGTGGGCGCCACCGAGCAGGCCGATGATGAAGGCGGAGGTGAGGGTGATGGCGGGGTCGTTCATGGTTTCCGGGTGCCTGGATTTATTTCCGGGAATCCGCGACGGCGTGCCCGACTACCGGTAAAATGCAGCTCTGCATGGTTTATTTGCACCTCATTTTACTCACCTCTTGCGGTAATTGCTGAAAATGAAGAATAAAGTTTTTCTGAGCGTCCTGCTGGGCGGCCTGTTGCTGGTTCTGATCGCTATTATGCTGCCCACCCCTGATACCGGTCGCGGCCAATTCCTGCCTTGGCAGATTGAGCACACGGCCGATGGGGCGACGCGTGTTTTCGGCATTACCCTGGGCGAGACGACGCTGGATGAGGCGGAGCAACAGATGCACGGCGCTGCCGAGATTACCCTGTTCGCTACCCCGGATGGCAGTCACAAAGTGGAGGCCTATTTCGATAAGGTGGTGCTGGGGGGCTTTTCGGCCAAGCTGGTGATGGTGATGCAGCTGACGCAAGACGAGGCGGAGGCGATGTTTTCCCGTGGTGTGCGTATCAGCACCATGGGCAGCGGCACCAACAAGGTGACACTCGCTTCGGAGGACGTGCGGCGGGTCTACGCGACCCCCATTACCAGCCTGGCCTACCTGACACGCACGACACTGGATGACGAGCTGCTGCTGAAGCGTTTTGGTGAGCCGTCTGCGCGCGTCACCGAGCTGGAAACTGATACGGTCCACTGGCTGTATCCCAATCTGGGTCTCGATATTGCGCTGAGCGGCAAGGGGAAGGCCGTGTTGCAGTACGTTTTGCGCAAGGATTTTGAGGCGCTGGTGAAGCCGCTGCGTGAGATGAGGCCGGTCGATGACACCGGTGAAGGCGAGTAATATTTTTTGTAGGAGCGGCTTCAGCCGCGAAGGTTAAATCCGGCTTTCTTCGCGGCTGAAGCCGCTCCTACAGTAGTTAGCCAGATATTTTTATACCGGGTTGTTTGGGGCTGGGTTCTTGGCCATCAATCCGCATCCGGCCAGTTTTTCCCCGGATCTTTTTTCGGCGCTTGTCCGTCTGCCGGTTTGTGGCGTCTTTTCCCGCGCTTTTTCTTGTTGCCATCCTCATCCATCAGCAGGCGCTGGGCATCGCCTTCCAGGTCATCGTATTGGCCGCTCTTCACGGCCCAGATCAGTACGCCGACCATGATCAGGCCTAGGAAGATCATCCCGGGAATCAGGGCGTAAATGACGTCCACTATGTGTTGCTCCTCGTTTGTGTGAACAGGGTGCGGATGCGGGCTGCATTGCCGATGACCAGCAGCGAACTGATGGGCATGGCAATCGCCGCCACCAGCGGGGTGATCACCGCGCTCATGGCCAAGGGTACCATGATGATATTGTAGGCGACGGAGATGCCGATGTTCTGGTGGATGGTGCGCAGGGTGCGGCGCGACAGGGCGACGGCGAGGCCAACCTTGTCCAGTTCATCGTTCATCAGCACGATGTCGGCGCTTTCTCCGGAGACATCGGTGCCGGAACCCAGAGCGATGCCGACATCAGCGCGGATCAGAGCCGGGGCGTCGTTGATGCCGTCGCCCACCATCGCCACTTTGGCACCCTTTTTCTGCAGTTCGTGGATGATGCGATCCTTGTCTTGCGGCAGTACTTCGGCGATGACCTCCATGCCGCCCAACTGTTCGGCGATGGCCTCGGCCACGGTGCGGCGGTCGCCGCTGAGCAGGGTCAGGCGCATGCCGGCAGTGCGCAGACTGTCGATGAGGGCGCGGGCATCCTTACGCAGGCGGTCAGCGACGGCGATGATGCCGGCCTCGCGGCCATCGATGGCGACGTGCACACAGGTCATGGCCTGTGCCTCCCACTCCGCCACCGTGTGCTGCAACCTATCACTGCAGGCAACACCGTTTTGCGACAGCCAGTGAAGGGTGCCGACAATGAATTCGTGTTCGCCCACATGGCCTTTGAGGCCGTGGCCCGGTTTGTTGACCACGCCGCGGGCTTGCAGGGATGGCAGGTCGCGGGCCTCGACTTCGGCCTCGATGGCGCGGGCGATGCTGTGTTCGGAGAACTGCTCCAGCGCTGCGACCTGGGTGAGCAGGGTGTCCTCGTCAGTGTCATCCTGGGTGATCACTGCCTTGACCCGCATCCGGCCTTCGGTGAGGGTGCCGGTCTTGTCGAACACGAAGTGGTCGATGTGCGAGAGGGTCTCCAGCACTTCGCCATTTTTGATCAGGATGCCGTGGCGGGCGCCGAGTCCGGCGGCGGAGGCGATGGCCATGGGCGTGGCGAGGCCGAAGGCGCAGGGGCAGGTGATGATGAGCACCGAGGTGGCGGCCATCAGCGCCACTTCGAAATGGCTGTGGCTGTACCAGTAGACGAAGGTGGTGGTGGCCAGCAGCAGGGTGATGGCGACGAACCAGGGCACGATGCGGTCGGCGGTGCACTGGATGGGGGCCTTGGAGGCCTGCGCCTCTTCCACCAGGCGGATGATGCGCCCCAACGAGGTATTACGCAGGGTGCCCTCGACGCGTACGGTGAGGGCGCTGTCGTTGTTCAGGGTGCCGGCGGAGACTTTGTCGCCCACGGTTTTGGCAAGCGGGCGGGATTCACCGCTGAGCATGGATTCATCGACGCTGCTGCGACCCTCAATGATTTCACCATCCACCGGGATGTGGTCGCCGGGGCGGATCAGCACGATATCGCCGGGTTTAACGGCGCGGATCGGTAGCAGTACCTCTTCACGTTCACCACTTTCGCCCTCACGCAGCACCGTGGCGCCGCGTGGCTGCAGGTCCAGTAGGCGCTGGGTCGAGGCGATGGCCTGACGCTTGGTGGCGGCCTCCAGATAGCGGCCGACGAGGATCACGAACAGGAAGTTGACCACCGTGTCGTAATACACCTCGCCCGTGGTGGGCTGGGTGATGGTGATGTAGAGGGAATAGGCATAGGTGACCGTGGCGCCGATGGCGATGGGCAGATCCATGGTTAGATGCGCGCGGCGTAACCCGGTCCAGGCGCCATGGAAAAAAGGCCAGCCGGAATACAGCAGCGTCGGCGTGGCCAGGGCGAAACCGACCCAGTGGAACAGGTTACGGAACTCGCCCTCATCGGCACCGCTGTAGAGGGCGATGGAGACCCACATCAGGTTCATTGCGCTGAAGCCGGCGAAGGCCATGCGGAACAGCATGGAGCGGTTCTGCCGTTTCAGCTGGCCTTCGGCAACCTCCGGGTCATAGGGCACGGCGGCGTAGCCGATATGGCTGAGGTGGGCGAGGATCTGTGACAACTTGACCTGTGCGTTGTCCCAACGCACGGCGAGGCGTCTGCCGGACAGGTTGACGGCCACCGTAAGCACGCCGGGCAGTTGTCCTAGGGAGCGCTCGATGAGCCAGACGCAGGCGGCGCAATGGATGCCCTC
>CAZTPE010000094.1:0-1380 GCA_964614545.1 uncultured Ectothiorhodospiraceae bacterium | reverse complement strand
GGCAGCGGCAGGCCGCAGTGAAAACAGCCGTCAGGCGAGGTTACTGGATCGATAGCCGGGTCGGCAGGCGTGCGTTCCGCAGCCTGCGGGGTGGATGGACTCACGGAAGGGTTAGAAAGCGAAAGCTATCACACGCTTACGGTAACTGAGCTGAGACGCGATGACTCATGGCAAAGGTATTCTCGCCGTTTTTGACGGTGATATTCAGATCCCAGATGCCGGGCATGGGGAAGGCGATGAGCGCCTGATACTGCCCGGGGGCTGCCTGATCCAGGCGTACCTTGAAATCGGCATCGGCATCGGAGGGGCGGTAGGCGACCACGGAAACATCGGCGTCCATGATGGGAATGCCGCGTGAATCGACGGCGCTGAAGCGGTAGGTGTCGGGCTGCTGGACGAGGATCTTTCCGGGCAACGCCAGCTTGGTGTCCCAATTCAGGGCGTCCTGCGCGGCCATGATTTTCAGTACGTTTTCTTCGTAGTCGCGGCCCCGGTCGTAATAATCTTCCGTAACCAGTCCCGGGCTGGTGGTAATGGCAAAGAAGATGAACACGGCATTGACGGTGAGGAACGTAGCGATAAGCCCCAGCCCGCCGAGGATCCAGGGGTTGCGCATCGCCTCTGGGTTGTCTTGCGAATAGCGCTTGCGAAGATTGGAAAAGGTGTCTGAGATTGCCATGGTGTTCACTCCTGTCTTGCCTATTTCTTCGGTCCGAAGAACATGCTCTTGTATTCCACCACATGATCCGGCGTCGTGATGTCTTGCACGCGGAAGTAGATCGGTAGGGTATCTTGCGTCAGTTTAGCATTCGGGATGCGTATATATACAGTGTGTGGTGAGACCCGGCCGTTGGGCAGGCTGAAGGGCTCCTCGGCGCCGACCAGTTTGAGGTCGGGATGGCCTGTGGCGCTGACATTGACCTGCATGACGGCATCGGTCTTATTGAGGATCTTCAGCACATATTTGTTCTGGATGCTGCCATCACTTTGCATCACGAACAGCGGCTGGCGTTCGTGTAGTACCTTGAGTTCCAGTGCACCCAGGGTGTTGAGGCCATAGATGATGCCGGCAATGGAGAACAGCATGATGCCAAAGTACACCAGCACCCGTGGGCGCTTGATCAGCGGCGGCTGGGGCTTGCCTTCCATTTCGTCCAGCGAGGCATAGCGGATCAGGCCGCGTGGACGCTTGATCTTGTCCATGATGACGTCGCAGGCATCGATGCACAGGGCGCAGGTGATGCAGCCTTCCTGCTGGCCATCGCGGATGTCGATGCCGGTGGGGCAGACGGCGACGCACTGCTTGCAGTCGATGCAGTCGCCGAGTTTCTTGCCGCTCTCGTCGGCCTTCTTCTTCAGCTTGCCGCGCGGCTCGCCACG
>CAZTPE010000093.1:4101-8901 GCA_964614545.1 uncultured Ectothiorhodospiraceae bacterium | reverse complement strand
CCGGTTTCTTGACTCTGGTCGAGGGCTTGGCGGCTCCACTGTGGAATGTTGAAACGACAAATAGCGTGATCAACCAACAAGTCAATCTGTTCCAGCCCATGTTCCGCAAGGAGCGCAAGCTGCTGTCCTTTCGCGTGCTGTTGCAGGCCTGTGCGGTGGTGTTCGTGTTGCTGGTATCGATGTATGGCTACGGCATGCGTCAGACCGCGGAGATGCAGGCGGATCTGTCCCAGTTGCAAGGACAGCTGGATCGGCGTGTGGCGCAGGTCGAGGAGCTGGCAACACGCCTGGCGCAGCGCAAGACCGACACCAGCGCTGCCCAGGAGCTGGCGCGGCTGGAGCAGGAGATGGCGGCGCGCCGGCGGGTGGTGGATGCCCTGACCCGGGTGCGCGATACCTACACCCGCGGTGTCTCCGGCTATATGGAGAGCTTTGCGCGGCAGGCGCCGAAGGGTGTCTGGCTGACCGGTTTCGTGGTACAGGCCGGTGGCGAGGGGTTGGTGATCCGCGGCAGTGCGTTGAAGCCGGCGCTGGTGCCGTCCTTTATACAACGTCTGACCGAAGAGACCACCCTGGCCGGTACCCACTTCGGCCTGTTGCAGATCGAGCGTGAAGACACCGCCAGCCGACAGGTGGATTTCACTCTCTACACCGGCAGTGAGCCGCCGCCGGAGCCCGCGGAGGATAGCCCATGAAGGCGCGCATCCAGCAGTTGGCGGAACGCTTCGATGCCCTCAGTCTGCGCGAGCGGGCGCTGGTGTCGCTGGCGGTGCTGGTGGTGATGTACATGCTCTGGGACGCGGCGCTGATGAGCCCGGAACACCTGCAGCAGAAACAGCTGGTGGGCGAGATGTATCAGCTCAACGAACGAATGGTGGAGGTGGGTGTGCAGTTGCAGACGCTGACCGCCAGCCTCGATGACAGCGAGGTGCGTCGCCAGCGCCAGCGCATCGCCGAACTGCGCGAGGCCCTGCGCGGGCTGGCCAGCCAGCAGGCGGCGCTGACGGTGGAGTTCATCCGTCCGCGACAGATGGCCGGCGTGCTGCGCGACATGCTCGGCAGCGACGGCAAACTAATCCTGCTGAAGCTGGAGAGTCTGGGTGTGCAGCCGCTGTTTCCGCCCGCCGAGACAGAGGACGGGCAGGCGGCTGACTACGAGCAGCCACGTATCTACAAGCACGGCATGCGGGTGAGTTTTGAGGGTGACTACTTCGCCACGCTGCAATATCTACAGGCGCTGGAGTCCATGCCCTGGCGCTTCTACTGGGACGAGCTGGACTACCGCGTGGAGGATTATCCACGCGCCCGGGTGAGCATCACCATCCATACCCTGGGTCTTGAGGAGGGCTGGATCGGTGTCTGACTCGAAGGGTAGTGCAGCCAAGGTAGGTTGGGCAAAGCGTAGCGTGCCCAACATTCCTATCTATCCCGTTGGGCACGTCGCTAGCGCTCCTTTGCCCAACCTACGGGGGCAAGTTGTGGCGATGGTGCTGGCAGGCATAGTGATATCGGCGACTGCATTGGCCGCGCCGCTGGACGACCCCACCCGCCCGCCCGGCGCCCAGTCTGCCGAGGTGCAGAAGGCCGCCCGCAAGCCGCTGCGCTGGACGCTCAGTTCGACCCTGGTGTCGGCACAGCGCCGTACGGCGGTGATCAATGGCCGGGTGGTGGGCGTGGGTGAAAAGATCAACGGCGCGCGGGTGGTGGAGATCCTGCCCTTGAAGGTTCACCTGCGCCGCCACGGCAGTGACATCACCCTGGTGTTGCTGAAACAGAACGTCAAACGGCCATCCCGTCACGGGAGTGGAAAACTATGAAGATGAAGCGACGAAACATCCGCCATCACATCGGCCGGCCGCTCACGGTGCTGGCCGCTGTGCTGGCATTGACTGCCTGTGCCAACAACCCACCGCGCACCGGTGCCGTGGGCGAGGAAATCGACCAGTCGCTGGCCGAGAGTCAGGCACAGAATGCCATTCTGGCCGCCCAGCCCGAGCTGCCGCCGCCGGCCGTCTCCGCTGCGCTGTTGCCGCCGCTGAATGTACAGCTGTCCGGGCTGGGGCAGGAGCCGGTGCAGCGTCGCTTTGATATCACGGTTAACCGCGTGCTGGCGCGCACCTTCTTTATGAGCCTGGTGAAAGACACGCCCTACAACATGGTCACACCGCCAGACATGAAGGGGCGCATCAGCCTGAGCCTGAAGAACGTCACCCTCGACGAAGTGATGGCGACGGTGCGTGAGGTGTACGGTTACGAATATCGCCGCAGCGCCGGTGGCTATGAGATTCTCACTACGGCACTGCGCTCGAAAATCTTCAAAGTGGATTATCTCAATGTGCAGCGCAAGGGGCGCTCGCGGGTGCGGGTCAGCTCCGGGCAGGTGACGACTGCGCGCAATCGCAACAACAACAGCAGCAGGAATGGCAGCAACACCGGTAGCAGCAGCATTGGTGGCTCGGGCAGTGGCGGACAGCGTCAGACCGAGTCCGTGTCCGGTAGTGAGATGGATACCCGCACCCAGTCGGATTTCTGGGCCGAACTGCGGGATGCGCTGGAGGCCATCGTCGGCTCGGAAGACGGCCGCAAGATTGTCCTCAACGCCCACTCCGGCATCATCGTGGTGCGCGCACGGCCGGAGGAACTGCGTGCCGTGGAGCAATACCTGCAGGATACCCAGGCCGTGGTACAGCGGCAGGTCATCCTGGAGGCGAAAATCCTCGAAGTGGAACTGAAGGACGGTTTCCAGTCCGGCATCAACTGGGCGGCCATGAGCAGCAATGGTACGGACAGCCTCGTCGGCGGTCAGTTTGGTGGTTCGCGGGTGTTCTCGGATGGCAGCAGCAGTCTGGCCGGTCTTTCCGACGTGCTGAGCCCCGCTGACCCGGATGCCATCGCCGCCACCGTGGCCTCGGCCTTCGGCGGCGTGTTCGGTATGCGCCTGACCACCGGCAACTTCACTGCTTTCCTCGAATTCCTCGAATCCCAGGGCGATGTGCACGTGCTGTCCAGCCCGCGCGTCTCCACCGTCAACAACCAGAAGGCGGTGATCAAGGTGGGCACCGATGAGTTCTTCGTCACCGACGTCAACACTAACAGCCAGCTCTACGCCGGCAGCTCGACCAGCAACCAGACCTTCAGCGTGGAGTTCACGCCCTTCTTCTCCGGTGTGGCGCTGGACGTGACGCCGCAGATCGATGGCGAGGGCTTCGTCACCCTGCATATCCACCCCTCGGTGAGCGATGTGCAGGAGAAGATCAAGCAGATCGACTTCTCCGGCACCGACTCCCTGCGCGTGCCCATGGCGGTGTCGACGATCCGTGAATCCGACAGCATCGTGCGCGCGCGCAGCGGGCAGGTGGTGGTGATCGGCGGGCTGATGCAGAACATCTCCCGCGACAGCACCGCCAGCGTGCCGCTGCTGGGCGACCTGCCCCTGGTGGGCAGCCTGTTCCGTCATAAGCAGAAGAGCTACGTCAAGAGCGAGCTGGTGATCCTGTTGCGTCCGGTGGTGGTAGATAACGGTCAGGTGTGGGACGACGAACTGCAGCGTATTACCGAACGCTTCGGCGGGCTGGACGAGCTGACCCAGCTGAATGTTCAGCCGGATGACACCGGGCACTAACGCGGAGGGCGTGGCCATGTATCTCGAACACTTCGGCATGCAGGAAATGCCTTTCTCGCTGACCCCGGACACAGAATTTTTTTACAGCTACGGTGCCTGGCAAGAGGCCTTCGACGTACTCATGGTGGCCCTGCGCAGTGGCGAGGGATTCATCAAGATCAGCGGTGAAGTGGGCACCGGCAAGACCCTGCTGTGCCGCAAACTGCTCAGCAGTATCGATGGAGAGGAATTCGTCACCGCCTGGCTGCCCAATCCCTGCCTGACCCCCGCGGCCCTGCGTATGGCGCTGGCCGACGAGTTGGGTATCCGCTATCCGCGCAACCAGGGCCAGCATCGTCTGCTGAGCCTGATCAACGAAGCCCTGATCGACATCAACGCCTGCGGCCGCCGTGTGGTGGTGTTGCTCGACGAGGCTCAGGCCCTGCCCGACGACACCCTGGAGGCCCTGCGACTGCTGACCAACCTGGAAACAGAAAAGAGCAAACTGCTGCAAGTGGTGCTGTTCGGCCAGCCGGAGCTGGATGAACGGCTGGCCCGGCCCGGCCTGCGCCAGCTGTGTCAGCGCATCAGTTTTTCCCACCGCCTGCAGGCCATCGACCGCGACGGTCTGCCGGGTTATCTGGCACACCGGCTGCTGGTGGCCGGCTACCACGGCAAGCCTCTGTTCACGGCGGAGGCGCTGGCGGTGCTGTTTGAGGCCAGCCGAGGCGTTCCGCGCCTGATCAACATTCTCGCCCACAAGTCGCTGATGGCTGCTTTCGGGCGCGGTCTGTCGACGGTGGACAGGGACTGCGTGGCGCTGGCCTGCACCGACACCGAGGGTGTGACGGTAGCCCCGTCGGGCCTACTGGCCCGCCTGCGCGCACGCCGTGGCATGGCGCTGGCGGCCGGACTCGGTGCGTTGGGGGTGGTGGCATTGATGATGGGTTCTGGAGTGTTTGCATGAGCCTCATCAACCAGATGCTGCGTGATCTTGAAAGCCGCCGTACCACCCCGGCAATGGCCGGTGGTGGCGTGGCCCCGCTGGCGCTGGCGGCGCAACGCGCGGCAGATCCGCGGGCAACGGACGCGCCCGTGCAAAGGACGGATGCCGGACGGTCGGGCGGCGTCCATCGCTGGATGATTGCGGTCATCGCGTTGCTGCTGGTGCTGCTGGGCCTGCTGCTGTGGTCGTCGCA
>CAZTPE010000093.1:0-4001 GCA_964614545.1 uncultured Ectothiorhodospiraceae bacterium | reverse complement strand
ACACCCGCCGAGCCGGTCGCTTCCGTTCCTGTCACGCCCACTGAGCCGTCCGCTTCCGTTTCTGTCATGTCCGTTGAGCCCGATGCGGCAGTGGAAAAAATCGTTGTAGAGCCGCCACCCCGTCCCGTGCCTGTTGGGGCTCCGACCTCTCAGTCCCCAATTCTCAGTCCTGAGCCATCAACTTCCCGGCCAGAGACCCGGGTGCAGTCCGCGAGTAAACCCTCACTCCCCGTTGCACCCGTGCAGGCCCCGGCCGCTGACACGCTGGTCAACAAACGCATCCGCCCGCTGAATAATGAACAACGCGCCGAGCAGACCCTGCGCCGTGGTGTGGGTCTGCTCGGGCAGGGGCGTCAGGCCGAGGCGGAGCAGGCCCTGCGGGAGGCGCTGCAAATGGACCCCCGGCAACTGCGTGCCCGCGAGACCCTGGCGGCACTGTATTTCAACAGTGGCCGCCTCAGCGAGGCACAGGCCCTGCTTGCCGAAGGTGTGCGTCTTTCGCCCCGCGCCGCGGGGCTGGTGCAGTTTTATGCACGCCTGATGGCAGACCAGGGTGAATTGGACACGGCGCTGACGGCCCTGCAGCGGGCGCGTCCGCCGCTGGAGGAGAACCCCGATTATCACGCCCTGCTGGCGGCCCTGTATCAGCGTGCCGGCCGGCACGAACCGGCGGCCTGGACCTATCGCCAGCTGCTCGCCCAGCGTGGCACGCAGGCCGCGTGGTGGATGGGTCTGGGTATTTCGCTGGAGGCGCTGGGTGACACCGCGCCGGCACTGGAGGCCTACGTCAAGGCACACCAACTGGGTGGCGGGCTGAATTCGCAGGTACTGGATTATCTGGGCAGCCGTATTCGCGTGCTGGCACCCCGGCTCGCTGCGGCGAAGCGTGCCGCAGCCAAGACCGCTGCCGAAGCGGCAAAGAAAGAGGAATAACGCGTGGCGCAGCTGAAACGTATTCGACTCGGTGACCTGCTGGTCGAGCACAAACTGATCTCCGAGGCCCAGCTCGAAGATGCTCTCACGGCGCAGAAAAAGACCGGCCGCAAGCTGGGCCGGGTGTTGATCGAGAACGGCTATGTCAAGGAAGACGAGCTGCTGAATCTGCTGTCGCGCCAGCTCAGCCTGCCCTACGTGGATCTGGCCAGCTATCAGTACAAGCCCGAGGTGGTGAAGCTGATTCCCGAAACCACTGCGCGTCGCTACCGTGCCCTGGCCCTGGAAGAGACCCCGGACGGCCTACTGGTGGGCATGGCCGACCCGACCAATATCTTCGCCTACGACGATCTGGTGCGCATCCTCAAGCGCCCGATCAAGCTGGCGGTGGTGAAAGAGAGCGACCTGCTGCACGGCATCGAGCAGGTCTATCAGCATGGTGCCGAGATCCAGAATCTGGCCAGCGAGATCGACGATGACCTGGCGGAAAATGTCTTCGATCTGGATGCCCTGAATCGGGCCGTCAGTTCCTCCGATGCACCGGTGGTGCGGCTGATCGAAACGGTGTTCGAAGAGGCCGTACGCGCCAAGGCCTCGGACATCCACATCGAGCCGGACGAACATGTGCTGCGAATCCGCCGCCGCATCGACGGTGTGCTGCAGGAACAGGTGATGAATGAGAAGGCCATCGCCCCAGCGCTGGTGTCGCGCTTGAAGCTGATGGCTGGGCTGGACATCGCCGAGCGCCGCCTGCCCCAGGATGGCCGCTTCAATATCAAGCTGAAAGACAAGTCGGTGGACGTGCGATTCTCCACCATGCCCACCCAGTACGGTGAGGCGGTGGTGATGCGTCTGCTGGATCATTCGGAGGGCGTGAAGGGACTGGACGAGATCGGCCTGTCCGCGCCTATCAAGGCCCAACTGGAAAAGGCGATCCGCCGGCCGCACGGCCTGCTGCTGGTCACTGGCCCCACCGGTAGCGGCAAGACCACCACCCTGTACGCGGCGCTAAGCGCACTCAACGATGCGGCGCGCAAGATCATCACCGTGGAAGACCCGGTGGAGTATCGGCTGTCGCGCGTCAATCAGGTGCAGGTGAATCCAAAAATCGGACTCGATTTTGCGCGCGTGCTGCGCACCACCCTGCGTCAGGATCCGGACATTATTCTGGTCGGCGAGATCCGTGACCACGAAACGGCCGAGATTGCCCTGCGTGCATCCATCACCGGTCATCTGGTGTTGTCGACGCTGCATACCAACGATGCCATCAGCACGGTGATGCGATTGGTGGATATGGGTGTGGAAGACTTTCTCATTGCCTCGGCGGTGCATGCCATTCTCGCCCAGCGTCTGGTGCGGCGAATTTGTGAAAAATGCAGCACCGATTATATGCCCGACGCCGGTCAGCGTGCTTGGCTGGCTGGTGTGGTGGGAGAGGAGGCGGCGGTGCAGATGGGGTTCCGTCATGGCGCCGGTTGCCCGGCCTGCAACCGTACCGGCTACAAGGGCCGCGTGCCGGTGCACGAAATGCTGGAAATCAATGAAGAGCTGGCCGATGCGCTGCGCAACAAAGACTATGCAGAGTTCAAGCGCCTGGCGTTGGCTCAGGAAGGCTATTTGCCGTTAGTGCAGAATGCGTTGGCACTGGCCCGGCAGGGTGTGACCAGCCTGGATGAAGTGATTCGCGTCGGCGGCTGGGTGGAGTGAAGCCGTGCAGAAACAGACAGCTGTAGGAGTGGAGCCTTGGGCCGCGATAGATCACCCGGCATTGCCATCGCGGCTCAAGGGCCCGCTCCTACGGCAAGGTGATATGACGAGAGGAAAGGTTGCCTGATGCCCCTGTTCCGCTACAAGGCCCGTGACCGCCACGGCGATGCCATCAACGGCACGCTGGAGGCGTCCAGTTCCGACGCGGTGGCGGCGCAGCTGCTGGAAGGCGGCATGACGCCGGTGGACATCTTGCCGGCAACAAAAGAAGAAAGCCGCAGTCTGTCCCTACAGGACCTGTTTCCAGTCAAAGTCACGGACACGGATCTAATCCAGTTTTCACGCCAGATGCACAGCCTGACCAAGGCCGGCGTGCCCATGCTCAGTGCCCTGCACGGGCTGGCGAAGTCCACCCGTAATCCACTGCTGGCATCGACGATTTCCACAGTGGCGAAAAGCCTGGAGGCCGGCCGTGACCTGGCCACCGCCCTGGGTGAGCACCGTGACATCTTTTCCCTGTTTTATATTTCCATGGTGCGGATCGGTGAAACCACCGGTCAGCTGGATGATATCTTTATTCAGTTAGCCCGATATCTGGAAAAGGACAAGCGCACCCGCGATCAGATCAAGTCGGCGCTGCGCTATCCCAGCTTCGTCATCATGGCGATTATTGCCGCCATCGCCATTCTCAATCTGTTCGTGATCCCGACCTTCGCCAAGGTATTCGCCAGCTTCGGCGCCGAGCTGCCGCTGGCCACGCAAGTATTGATGGCGGCCTCCCGTTTTACCGTGGCGTACTGGCCTGAGTTGTTGACCTTGCTGGTGGCCCTGATTCTGGGTGCGCGTTATTACGTGAGCCGCGAGCAGGGGCGCTACAACTGGCACAAGTGGAAGCTGAAACTGCCGCTGGCCGGCGACATTATTTACCGTGCCACCCTGGCGCGCTTCATGCGTCTGTTTGCCATGTCCATTCGTGCCGGGGTGCCGTTGATCACGGCGCTGACGGTGGTGGCGCGTGCGCTGGATAACGATTATGTGGAAGAGCGCATCCTCAGCATGCAGACCGGCATCGAGCGCGGTGAGTCCATTACCCAGACCGCCGCCGCCAGTGGCATGTTCGACGCCCTGGTGATGCAGATGATGGCGGTGGGCGAAGAGACCGGCTCCATCGACACCCTGCTGGCCGAGGTGGGTGAGTTTTACGAGGCTGAGGTGGAGTACGACATCGAGCGTCTCAGTGCGCGCATTGAACCCATCCTGACGGTGGTGATCGCCGTCATCGTGCTGGTGCTTGCCCTGGGCGTATTTCTGCCCATGTGGAGTCTGGCGGATGTGGCGATCAAGAATTAGTCCGCCTTGTG
>CAZTPE010000092.1:0-8938 GCA_964614545.1 uncultured Ectothiorhodospiraceae bacterium | reverse complement strand
CTTTCTTCGCGGCTGAAGCCGCTCCCACAGGTTATATTTTGTTGCTTTTCGCGGGCATGGCCCGCTCCTACTACATACTTGCGGTTTGCCACTGAGGCAAAACGCTATCCATCGGATTCATCCGGCAACCGATGCCAGTAACGCCGCGCAGACTGCCGCCAGGTGTCTAGTAGGCGTATTCCCCCTTCCCCGCCAAGGCGAAAACGGATCGCACCATGACGGGCGCTGTCGAGCAGGCGGATATCCCGCTGCCGGTAACGCTCGGCGATGTCGGCCTTGGGAAAGCCATAGCGGTTACGATAGCCCACCGGAAACAGGGCGAACTGCGGCGCCACGGCATCGATAAAGGCCTCGCTGGACGATGTCCGGCTGCCATGGTGCGGTACTACCAGTATATCGGCGGCCAGTCTGTCGGGCTGGTTTGCCAGCAGATGTGTCTCGGCAGGCTGTTCGATATCGCCGGGTATCAGCACACTGCCGCCGGCGGTCACCACGCGCAGCACACAGGAGCGGTTATTGCCTCGCCGGCCACCGCCGGCGTAATCCGCCCGCGGATGCAGCAGCTCAAAACCGACCCCGTCCCACTCCCAGCGCATACCGCCGAGGCAGGACTCGGCCCCCAGCTCCGCCAGCCGCTGCGGCACGCTGCTCAGCACCCGTCCCGGCGGCCACTCGTCCGCCAGCGCCGTCGCACCGCCGATATGGTCGTTGTCGCCGTGGCTGACCATGAGCAGATCCAGTCCCGTCACCCCCTGTTGGCGCAGAAAGGGCGCGACCACTGTCTCACCGGTATTGAAGCCACTGGGAAAGCGCGGCCCCGTGTCGAACACCAACACATGGCGATGGGTGCGCACCACCGCCGCCAGCCCCTGGCCCACGTCCAGCAGGGTGAATTCAGCCTCGCCGGGCGGCGGCATCGGGGGCCGCACGACCAGCAGCGGCAACAGCCACACCCAACCCAGCCAGCGGGCCGGGAAGCCGCGCGGCAGAATCAACAGCATCACCCCGACCAGTGCACTGGCCACCGCCCACACCGGTGGCGCCGATTGCGTCCACTGTGCCAGAGACCACGCCCCCAACCATTCCAGTACCCACCAGAGAGCCGACAGACTCCACGCCGCAGCACTCAGTAACCAGCCACCCAAGGCGGGAAACAGCAGCCACAGCAGGCTCCCCAGCAGGGTCAGCGGCACCGTGAGCAGGCTCACCCAGGGCACCGCCAGCAGATTGGCCAGCGGTGCCACCAGCGAGGCACGCTGAAACAACAGGATCAGCAGCGGCAGCAGACCCAACGTCACCACCCACTGCACCCGTCCCCAACTGCGCCAGCCACGCGTGCCGCCGACCCGGCCAGACATGCCCAGCAGGATCGCCGCCACGGCGGCAAAGGAAAGCCAGAAGCCCGGCGCCAGCACCGCCAGCGGATCGATCACCAGCACCACCAACAAAGCCAGAGCCAGCAGTGACGAGGGACGGGTCTGGCGTTGCAGGATCAGCGCCACCATCACCACCGCTACCATCACCAGCGCACGCTGGGTGGGCACGGCGAAACCGGCCAGCGCGGCGTAAGTGGTCGCCGCCAACAGAGCCGCCACCGCCCCGGCCTTGGGCGCAGGCCAGCGCAAACTGGCACGGGCGGAGCGACTCCACAGCCAGCGCATGAGGAAGAAGACCATCCCCGATACCAGTCCCACGTGCAGGCCGGAGATGGCCAGCAGATGATTGGTGCCGGTGCGGATCAGCATATCCCACTGCGCATCCGCAATGGCCGAGCGGTCCCCCACCGCCAGCGCCGTCACCAGCCCGGTCTGTGGATGCCCGGCGAGTGTGCTGCGGATACCGTCGCGCAGGGTCTGGCGCAGGCGGTCAACGACGTGGCCGGAGGCCGCTTGCAGGCGCTGGTTCTCGTCGTCGGCCTGCGCCTTGCGCACATAGCCCTTGGCACGGATGCCCTGAGCAAACAGCCAGCCCTCGTAATCGAAACCGCCGGGATTCATAAAACCGTTGGGCTGTTTGAGGCGCAGCCGCAGGCGCCAGCGCTCACCCACCTGCAGGGGCGGCGCATCACGATACCAGCTCAGAAGTAATTTACCGGGAAGGTTTTCTGTTAAACGAGGGGACTCATCGTCGAGCCATAGTCGTTCGGCCTGAAACTGAAAACGACTGCGGCGCCCGAGTGGGTCTGGCAGGGAAACGATCGTCCCCTCCACCAGCACATCCCTGCCCTCCAGCGCAGGATCCAGCCCGCCGGCGGACATGACGTGCCCCATGACAGCGGCCCAGAGAAAGCCCAATAGGGCAAACCCGGCCACGCGCATCAGCGTGAGTCGTGCCACCGGCACCAACCAGAGAAACAGCAAGACGACAGGCAGCAGCAACGGCCAGCGCCAGTCCGGCAGACTGGCCAGCTGCTGCAACATCCATGTTCCAGCCAGAAAACCCAGCGCCGCGGCGCGCATGTTCCTGCATCTCCCTGATCACTTGAAAGTGATGTTAACTAGTACTCCGCCAAGGTCATATTGACGGGTTCAGTTGGTCTGCCAGCGTTCAGGACACCAACAGTAGGCGCTTTAGGCGAGGCGGTCATGGATGCTGACAGACCAACCCTCCGGGCGCTCCTGTGGTGTTTCGCTGCTGCGTCGCCTAAAGCGCCTACTGTTGGTACAGTGCTTGACAAGGACTATGGCCATTGCCTGCGCACCGTGCCTCGCCTAAAAGCGCCTACTGTTGGTGCAGCGAAACACCACAGGAACGCTGAACCCGTCAATATGACCTTGGTGGAGTACCTGCCCTAAAAGATGGATAATGGCCTGACGCTATATACTACATACCCCAACCAGGCATCACCGAGCTTCAATGCCCAGACGCATCATCAAACGCTACCTGCCGGATCCGCAAAAAATCCGCGATCACAAGTGTCTGCGCTGCCTGGGCTCTTTGCGGCACGACCCCAACATTCTGCACCTGAATCGCCGTTCCGTCTCCGGCGCCTTCGCCGTCGGCCTGTTCTTCGCCTTCTGGCCGGTGCCATTGCAGATGTTGCTGGCCGCCATCGGCGCCATCCTCGTCCGCGTCAACCTGCCCATTTCCGTCGCCCTGGTGTGGATCACCAACCCCATCACCATACCGCCGATCTTTTATTTTTCCTACCTGGTGGGCACGTGGGTGCTTGGCACGCCGGCACTGGGTGTTGAATTTGAATTTACCGCCGGATGGATTGCCCAGGAACTGTCACTAATCTGGAAGCCCCTGTTTCTGGGCAGCCTCATCTGTGGCGCCGTCAGCGCCGCGGCGGGCTACGTCACTATTCAGATTATCTGGCGACGACTGGTACAGCGCAGCTGGGATCGCCGTTGCCGGCGCCGCCGCGCGGCCCGCCGCAAGGCCGCCGCGGATGCCTTTCAGGCAGAAGTCGAAAAAGAATAGACGCCGCGCCGGGCTCCCGCCCAGCCGTCACTCCCTGGTCAGCAGCCCTTCTCTCAGCGTCAGCACCGTATCCAGGCTCCGTGCCAATTGCAGGTCGTGGGTCACCATGATGATGCCTGTGCCCATATCGTCATTGAGTTGCAACATCAGGTCAAACACCTGCGCCGCGGTGTGGGTATCAAGATTGCCCGTGGGTTCGTCGGCCAGCACGCACAGGGGTTTGCTGATCAGGGCACGGGCAATGGCGGTACGCTGGCGCTCGCCACCGGACAGCTCACCGGGTTTATGGCGCAGACGAGGGCCCAGGCCCACCTTGTCCAGCAGCGCCGTCGCCTGTTCCCGTGCACTGACCACGCTGTCGCCACGGATCAGCAGCGGCATGGCGACGTTCTCCAGCGCGGTAAATTCCGGCAGCAGGTGGTGAAACTGATAGACGAAACCCAGCATGCGGTTGCGCAGACGGCCGCGTGCCGCCTCGCCAAGGCGCGACAGGTCTTCGCCACCGATGAAGATCTCACCGCCGCTGGGCCGATCCAACCCACCCAGCAGATGCAACAAGGTGGACTTGCCGGAACCGGAACTGCCGACGATAGCGATCTTCTCGCCGCGCAGCACGCGCAGGCTTACATCGCGCAGCACCTCCACCTCCAGCCCGCCTTCGCTGAAGCGCTTGGCCAAGTGACGACATTCCAGTACCGCCGTGTCACTCATAGCGCAGCGCCTCCGCCGGCTGCGTGCGCGAGGCACGCCAGGCCGGATACAGGGTCGCCAGCACACTGAGACCGAAGGCGATGGCAACGATCTTGCCCACGTCATCCCAGTGCAGCTCCGAGGGGAAGGTGCTGATGTAATAGACGTCGGCGGGCATAAACTGCATACCCAGCACCCCTTCCAGCCAGGCCACCACGCTGTCCACATTGAGCGCCAGGCTGATACCACCCACCGCGCCCAGCAGCACGCCGACCAGGCCGATCACCGTACCCTGGATGACGAAAATCAGCGTGATGGAGGCCGGGGTGCTGCCCAGGGTGCGCAGGATGGCGATGTCCGCCTGTTTGTCCGTGACCACCATCACCAGGGTGGAAACGATGTTGAAGGCCGCCACCGCGATGATCAGCGACAGGATCAGGAACATCATGGTCTTTTCGATTTTTACTGCGCGGAACAGGTTGGCATGGCGCTGGGTCCAGTCACTGACCCAGTAGCCACCGGGCAGGGCCTGGGCCAGCTGGGCGCGCACCGGCATGGCCTGATACAGGTCATCCAGTTTCAGGCGCAGGCCGGTGACGCCACCCTGGGTGCGAAACAGCTTGGCCGCATCGTCGATGTGGATCAACGCCAGGGCGCTGTCGTATTCGTGCATGCCCACCTCGAAAATGCCGGTGACCGTAAAGCGCTTCATACGCGGCATGATGCCCGCCGGCGTGCTGCTGGCCTGCGGCGTCACCATCGTCACCTTGTCGCCGGGCATCACGCCGAGGCTGCGGGCCAGGCCACGGCCGAGGATGATATTGAACTCGCCGGGACGCAGATCGGCCAGCTCGCCCACCAACATGTGTTCCCAGACATCAGACACCTCGGGGTCGAGTTCCGGCAGAATGCCGCGCACCAGCGCGCCGGTAACCGCGCGCCCGGCACTGAACATCGCCTCATTGCGGATGTAGGGCGCGGCACCGATGACGCGCGGCTCCAGCTTGCGCACCGTTTCATCCAGCCTCTGCCAGTCCTGCAGTGGGCCGTTATAACCCGAAATGGTGATATGCGAAGCCATGCCGAGGATGCGCTCACGGACTTCCTTTTCAAAACCGTTCATCACCGACAGCACGGTAATCAACGCCGTCACGCCGAGCACAATGCCCAGCATGGAGGTCATGGAAATAAAGGAGATAAACTGGTTGCGGCGTTTGGCACGCAGGTAGCGCAAGCCAATATAGAGTTCCAGCGGCCTAAACATTCAGTGCGCAATCCAATGGGGAAAGAGGGTGACAGAAAGAAGGCGTCACCTTGCCCACATCGCTCAGTCATGTCAAATAGCGGCGTCGCTGAAATGAAAACGGCCCGCACCTTCAGGGCGGGCCGTTTACCGGTCAATACAAGATTTTTCTGGTCTCAGTCGTCATTGAGCGTTGATGGCGGGCTCGATGGAGAAACATAGCCATCCGGCTTTTTCGCCACCACTGGAAACTGGCCAAAGCACTTCAATACACACTCCTCTTCCGATGCCTTGACCAGCCCGGACCAGAAGCCACGATCGACCCTGAGCCAGCGCTCGACGATCTCTTCACTGAGCCCCTCCTCGCGGATGGCGTCACGCAGCAGCGCTTCCCGGGTCTCCAGTTGCTCCTGGGTGATCAGCATGTGCATATGCACAAAGGCCGGCGTATCACCGCGGTAGCGGTTTTCACCGCCGAAGGCCGCCACCATGAATTCAGTCTGCTTACGTGCCAGCGTCGTTTCGTGCTTACCGCGAAAGAATTTTCCCAGCCAGGGCTCTTCGAAGATGACATCGTAAAAGCGCCGGTGAATGCGCAGCACCACGTCCTCACCGCCGATGGCCTGCAAAAGATCACCGTCATAGCCGGTCAGTGACGGCGAACCATCATCTGCGCGCCGGGTGCGGGAGATTGCCGTCTTCATCAAACCAGCAACCTCATCGAAGACCTCGTCCCAGGCCTGCCGCAGCTCAGCCGTAAATCCGTCACCAAGATGCTCTTCAAGTGCCGTCATCAACGCCTTTTTCGTTGGCGCAAAATGCTCACTGAGAACAGCGTATCGCTGCCCGTGACGCTCACCCAGCTGGCAAATCGAAGCCTCGATCTTTTCCAGATGCTTCACATTCTTCAACGCCGCCAACATATTGAAAAACTTGCGGTTTAAGGCAGCCGTATTGCCTGAAAATATCCGGCTTAGGGCGGGATTATCCTGCAGTAAATGGCGGTAGAAATTTTGTGAAACCTGGTTGATATCCGTGCCGATATCTTCGATGCAGGACGCAACCTGCTGACGATTTTCAAAACTCATTGGCAACTCTAATTAATTATTCAATATGGCATCTTGCAGACAGCCTGAAAAACTCAGAAAAAACTAATGCGCATCACGCACCAGGCGCAGCTTCCATTCCTGTCGCGCGTTGCCCATGTAGCTCTTGCCATGCAGGAAGTACACCAGCCAGACGCCTTTTTCATAGTCATTGTCCCGGGTAGATGACCAAAACCCGGTCGGTGGTGTGGCAGGAAATATTTCAAGATTGATGACCGGATTGATGCAACGGTGTTCAACAATACTCTCAAGTTCTTTCAGGGTCGGCAGTCGCCAATCGCTGTGGCCCGCATAGCCACCGTCTCCATTCAGCCGCTTGATGAAGCGCCCGGCATCCTTCCATTCGTAATGGGCCGACACGTCAGCGCAGGTTTCCTCCTTCCAGTGCATACCGATGCTGCAGCGCATCCAGGTCAACTTGGTCTTGGTGTCGGTCACAATACCGTTGGCATGCTCCCGGAACTGATCGGTGGGCGTCGTTGCATAGGTCTTGGGATCGCAGTCCTGGGCCAGCAACGGGCTGCCGAAGGCCATCAGAAAGATAGCAGAAAACAGTTTTCGAAAATACATCGCGGCGGGCACCTTGGGTTAGGGTTCGCTGTTTAACAGGCTGCTGAAAAGCAGGGCTTTTCAGCAGCCTGTACCGATATATGGATGTATCGGCAAAATCGAGGGCTGCCAAGTCTTTGTTTTTGTATGCTGTTTTTCGTCTGCTAGTTTATGTGCGCTTATTAAAGAAGATAGGAAGCCTTTTTCAACAACCTGTTCTGTTAAGGATCGTTGTCTATCGCATATAGTGGCAAATCGCGTATCAGCTATCCCTGCTTGATATCGAACACCATTTGCCAGTCTATAGCCCAAAACTGAATGTCAGCTGACTGGCTCTGAAATTTATTGGCGCGGCCTTCCGGTAGCCATTTCGGGTGTAGAAAAACAAAAGACCCGCCCCTTGGGGGGCAGGCCTTTGTCAGTGGAAATACGGGTAATGCGCATCGCGTACCAAGTGAACCTCCCACAACCCTTGAGATAGCCGGATAGGCTACTTACATGGCAGGTCAGACAAGAGGGTGCTGGAGCCATTGCTGGCAATACCGGTAGTTCCGGCATGACTACCACCGATGCCGTTGTTGATACACAGGATGGTGGGGCTAAGCTGCGTATCTCGGCCCCGGTCTTGCGGTTCTTTTCCGGCTGGCGATAGACCAGGGTGCGGTTGGCAACGCCGAGTTTAAAATGGTCGATCATCATGAAAAGGACACAACCCCACATAGTCCTTGCCGTGCTTTTTCAGGGTAATACCCTGGCGCTCCACCAGGCACACCCGGGAGATTTCCTGTTTCAGGCGTTCGATCTGCTCATCTGGGATGCGGGGCATAAGCGGTTCGCCTAGAATCCTGTCAAGGATTAAATTGACTCTTGCAGGGAGCTATTCTTATACTTGATAAGAGCATTTGTTAAGTCGTATCTGGAACACACCCTTATTACTACGGAGGTCAACATGAACCTGGATATATTGCCCGCCATGCAGAACGACGCTTTTCGCAAGGCCTTCGGGGCACACCTGAAGGAACTCCGTAAACAGAAGCGCTGGTCGCAGAAGGAACTGGCGGCTAAAGTGGATATCCGTTTTCAGCAGCTCAACAAGTACGAGAGTGGACTTAATATGCCGCCCGCCAAAATGCTCATCAAGTTGGCCGATGCCCTGGTCACCACCGTGGATTACCTGCTCACCGGCAACCCCGCCGAAGAGATGCCGATGGGCAATGCCCGGCTGTTCCGGCGCTTCCAGGCAGTGGAGGGATTCGATAGCGAGGACCAGGAGGCGGTTATCCGGCTGATCGATGGCATGATCGCCAAACAACAGATGCAAGCGACGCTCACGTCACTCGACGATCAGGCCGTTAACGCCTAAAAAGATTAAGGAGGACACCATGCAACCCGCCAAACAGGAAGCTTTGGAGACCATCGGTAAGCTGCCCGATGACACCGACATGGACGAGATCATGTACCGTCTCTATGTGCTGGACAAAATCCGCAAGGGCCAGGAAGCCGTGGAACAAGGCCGCACCGTCAGCAGCGAGGAACTTAAACGCGAAATCGGTTCATGGTGATCTGGTCAGAACCCGCCAAGGCCGATCTCCGGTCCATTCATGATTTTATTGCACACGATTCCAACCACTACGCCAAGAAGGTCACCCAGGATATCGCAGAGAAGACGGATATCCTTGACGAGTTGCCGCGTGTAGGACGGAGGGTTCCAGAGCTCGGCAATGAGGATATCCAAGAGCTGTCGCTGTACTCTTACCGTATCCTCTACGAGATCAAGGGCCAAGATATTTTTGTACTGGCCGTGATCCACAAAAGAAGAGAGTTGCAGCCGGAGTTGGTTGAGCGTTAAGTCCGGCCCATCGCATCTTTCGAGGTCGCGGGTCGGACCAGGCTAACCTGTTGACCTCAATAACTATTCCCACGA
>CAZTPE010000091.1:0-9084 GCA_964614545.1 uncultured Ectothiorhodospiraceae bacterium | reverse complement strand
CTGTTCGGCGACACCAACGCCGTGGACGTGCACCTCGACGCCGATGGCCGTCACCACTTGGCGCACATTCAGCATGGCGACACGGTCGCGGCGGTGCTGCGCCACGTGCACTTCGAGCCGGCCTGGCTGCTGGACAGCTACCGCACACAACTGGCCGCCACCTCCCTGCCCACCGAGACACAGGCGGCCTGCCTGGCCGAGTTGGAAGCCGGGCTGAGCGGTTACACTTACCTGGAGGATTGACGCCGGCATGATCTGCGTTAACACTGCCGGGATGGCGGCAAACGCGCTACCATTGACAGACCGAAGGGTTGTCGAAAGATATAGGCAGGGATGCTGACATATTCTGCACTTGGCAGCCCGCCCGGCAGAACGAGCCGCCCATCACTAACACAGAAGGAACGACAGCCATGAAACGTCATCTGCAGCGAATCGGCACACGGACACTGGCACTGCTGACGATATTGATTTTCATCACCCCGGTGACGGCCAGCGCCGAAGAGACCGCCACTGGCGACGAGGCCTATGCACCACGCGGCAGCGTCGCGCGCACGGCCTTCACTACCCGTATCGAGGATCGTGAGCCCGTCGACAACCTGGTGCGCGTACCTAACTCGGTAGACCGCATCTATTTTTTCTCCGACCTGCGCGGGCTGGACGGCGAGATCATCACCCATCGCTGGGAGTACGATGGCCAGGTGATGGCCGAGGTGAAATTCCGCGTCGGGGGCGGGCCACGCTGGCGCGTCTACTCCAGCAAGAATTTACTGCCAGAATGGACCGGCAAGTGGACCGTGGTGGTGCTGGATGAATCCGGCTGGCCGCTGAAGGCCAGCATGTTTGAATATTTCGATGCGTCATCACAGGATACGGCGCCCGTCACTCAACAGGATGAGGCTCCCGTCATCACTCAATAAGCCCCCAGCCGAAGCACCCACTACGGGCACCCTTCAGGGTGCCTGTCTTTTTTCCACCCTCCGATTCAGCCCTCATTCACTTAACCGTTCTCAGAATGCGGAACTATGCAGGCACGCCGAATTCAGCACGCAGACGTGTCTGGCGACGGGATGGTGAATGTAGCCCCCACCCTTCAAAGTCGCTCAGCAGGCGCCGATAGCAACAGTATCGACTGCCCGGTGATTAAGGGGAAGGCCAAGAATCTTCTATCGAATTCCTGGTCGGCGAGCATGGATAATTGAAGATCTTTAGCATATTATAATCTGCTGATAATCAACAAGTTACTGACAGAAACCAAGCGGAGTCATCGAGACAATGAAAGACCACATCTGTACCTATTGCGGGCACGTCGGTAAACCCATTCCACAAAGCTACGAAAGTTTCTTCGTCGATGCCTTTATCTGGGGCGTCGTCGGCAGCTTTGCGCTGATGACCGGCGTCATACCCCTGCTGATCATCCCCGCTGGCTGGACGGTCTATCACATCCTCAAGTTCAACACGACCAAGTGCCCCGAATGCCTGAGCCTGGACATGGTTTCTCTCAACAGCCGCAAGGGCCTCGAGACACAGGAGCAGAAGAAGAACCCCATAAAAGTCTGGCGTGCCGATGAGGCCCAGAGCGGTAAATAACGTCACCCGTACCCGTGCAGATCTTTCAAACAAAAAGCCCCGGTTGCGGTAACAACCGGGGCTTTTTGTTGCCGGAAAAACAAAAACATAGCTACCTGTTCGAATAAAAAACCTTGATCAGGGTCTTGGCGCCCGGCAGCACACGCTGCAGCATTTCACGCTCTGCTTCGCGAAAGTAGCTTGCCATACGGTGCACACCTGCGTGTGGCTCCTCCGGCTTGAAGAAATTGATATTGCCGTGCTCGGCAAAATAATACGCCGACATCAACTCCGCCTCGCCCCAGCCCGGCAGGTTCTTTTTGTAAAAGGCCACAACAGCATCGTAATCATCCGCGCTGATAAGCTCCATGATCGGCAGGCCCGTGTACTTTGCCGGCCGTTCCGCAACGGCATAACTGCGAATCACCACTGCCCCGGGATAGGCAGGGATACCGACCTGATCGGTTTCGGGAATCGCAGCCTGACGAATGCCCTCGGCCAGATAGCTTTCCTCCATGCCGGCCGGAATCGCGGCCTTTGGCGCATAGGGTTCGGCCGCCAACATGGCCGAGGCCAGGCCTGCCACAACAATGGCCAGCTGCAAAAATATTTTCATCAAAAAGTCCTGTGATGGCCGGATAACGGCGGGCAGCGCAACGGGGCAACCTATTTTAACGGAGACCAGGAACCGGTGTAGTCCGCCACGTCTTTGTCCGCCAGGCGGCCGCCGACATAGAGATTGTCTACCTCATCACGTGTGATGGCGCGATTATGGCCATCGGCATCCTGATACTGCCACTCGCCCTGAATGCACAGCTCAAACATGGTCACCATAATGTCATCAAAGCGAATCGCATGTTCCACGGCCTGACGCTTGAAATCCTCCAGGCTCAGGTTGTGGCCGCCCTTGTCGAACTCCTCCCGGGCCAGTGCCGCGAGGGCGATGTCCCACTTGGGGGTTTCCTCATCGAAATTTTTCAGCTCTTCAATCACGTCATATCCTCTTTGTACACTAGACTATCCGGCCCGCTCACTCTTCTCCGCACATGCTATACACAAGCGGGCCGTCGGATCAATGTTCAGTCGCGCCAAACCGATTGGCGCATCACAATCCCGGCAATAACCGTACTCACCCTCATCGATAGCGGCCAGTGCCTCGCTAATGCGCTGCAATTCAAGCCCCCGCCGCCGAATGCTCTCTTGCGACATGGCCTGTCCCTGTAAGGCATCCATGCGCGACAACCTACCGACCCGCGTCTGATCCAGCACCACCGTGCGGGCAGCCGCCTCCCCCGTTTTCGCTATATCTTGCAGTTTCGCCCGCCGCTGCAATAACAAATAGCGAAAATGCGTCAGGTCGGGGCTCGTGTCGTCCTTCATGGCATCAGCCCAGGTAGGCCTCGGCAGAGGAAAGATACGCTCGCTCCTGCGGTGTATCATCGCGGCCGAGAATGGCGTTGCGATGGGGAAAGCGCCCAAAGCGGCGAATGATTTCACGATGATGTTCGGCAAACTGCAGGTTCCCGCTCAGGCCCGCAGCCTGGAACAACGCCACGCTGCGATCCTGATCCGCCAAGTCCTCGCTGTGCATGAAGGGCATGTACAGGAAGGCCTTTTGCGGGTCATTGAGGGATTGATCAAAACCCCGTCCAATGGCCCGCCCAGCTACCTCACGTGCGACCGCCTCCGAAGAAAAACTCTCCGTCCGGCCACGAAACATATTCAGCGGAAGCTGATCCATGCAGATCACCAGCGCCAGTGCACCCTCCGCAGTCACTTCCCAATCCGACAGCGCCCCTTCATGGGCCGCCTGCCAGACCTGCAAGAAGCGCTCCGTCAATTCGGTATCAAATTCCTCTGTGGACTGAAACCACAACGGCTGTACGCGTGCAGAAAACCAGAACTCTACGATGTCTTCAGCGCTCATCATGATCACCTCCTAGCCAGAAAAGGGGACTCCGCAACCGACCAAGGCACAGTAGCCATGCGGATTTTTCGCTAAATACTGTTGATGATAATCTTCTGCAAAATAAAACAGGGGGGCATCCACGATTTCCGTCGTGATCACTCCCCGGCCCGCCGCCGTCAAGGCGGTTTGGTAGCGCTCCCGCGACGCCTCAGCCGCCTGCCGCTGCAAGGCACCAAACACATAAATCCCCGAACGATACTGCGTGCCTAAGTCATTACCCTGCCGCATACCCTGGGTGGGATCGTGCCCCTCCCAGAACAGGCGCAGTAATTGCGTATAATGCACACGCTGCGGGTCGAACACCACGCGCACCACTTCATTGTGCCCGGTCAGCCCGGAGCAGACCTCTTCATAGGTAGGATTCGGCGTGCCCCCTGCCGCATAACCCACCGCCGTCGAATACACCCCGTCACATTGCCAGAACAGCCGTTCCACACCCCAAAAGCAGCCCATGCCAAATACCGCCCGCTGAAGGCCCGCTGGAAATGGCCCCTGCATCGGATGCCCGGACACAGCATGCGCTGCGGCCACGGCCATGGCCTCTTTTCGGCCCGGCAATACGTCTCCCGGCGGCGGCATTGCCACTCTATGGCCGATATCCTGCATCATGTCATCCACCTCGACGTCCTTGCCCTGACGTTTTCAGCAGGGTACCCGCCACCCGCCGTAAACACTCCAACACTGCCGCGCGGCCCGGCACATCCAGCAACCCAGCGACCTCGCCCCAGCGGCGTTTCTGCAACAGCTTGGCCACCAGCAGCCCTCGTGCCTGGGCATCCAGCCCGCTGTCAGCAGCCGCCAGTGCGTGCAGTGCCAGCCGGCATAATGACGCCAGAGAGTCTTCAAAGCTGCGCGCGCCCCCGGCAAAGGCATCGACTTCCCGTTTGTCCCACGGCTGCAACGACACATCCAACACTGCATCATCCACATTACGGCGGAGCAGCAACGCGGCCAGCTGCGGGTCCAGCTCACGCAAGGGATCGGCCAGCTGCAGGGGAAAATCGGCAAGAAATCTTGCGCGGGCAGCAGCATAAATCACTGCGCCTTTTTTGCTCAGCGCCTGCAACACCATTACCGAATGAGTGCCGCTGGCATGGTCACGGCTGAAGCCCAGACGCACCGGCAGCAACTTTTCGTTTGACCAGAATGCCAGCAACGCTTCGTCGGCACCGAAACTGGCGCCGACAAGATCAAAGCCATCGGCGGCGGCCTGCTGGCGTATTCGTTGCAGCAACAACATACCCAGGCCCCGGCGCTGCACCACCGGGTGCACGGCGATACGCATGATGCGCGCGCAGCGCAGGCGCGCGCCGTCGGTCATCCCCAGATGCGCCGCCAGTGATTGTGGGATCAGGTGCCCACGCGGGCGGCGCTTTCCCATGGCGATGGCCTGCGCCATGTCGGTATCGAATCCCCCCTCCGCCGAGACCAGCGCCGTGGCCACGATCTGTCCCCGATGGCGCAGCGCATAGACGCACAGGCCGGGGCCATCCAGCAGATTGCGCAGGTCGTTGGGACGGGTGCAGTAATGGGCCTGCACCAGCAGGCCGAAGAGTTGCGACAGGGCTTGCTCGTCCACCGCCAGGGTGTCGCGATCGAAGCGAACGAACTCACAGGAATCTGGCGATGCTTCTGTCAGCACATCATCGGCTGCAGCGCTCGCATCCAGCAACAGGGCGCGAAACACGAAGGCTTCGACGGGATCATCCACCGCCCAGCGGATCGGCGTCTGCAACCGCACTTCACGCCAGCCCGGCGTCAGCGCATCCAGCGTGCGCCGGAAACGCACGGCAAAACCGCGCCCGGTGCCTTCGTAGCCGTGCACGGTGGTGGCGAAGGCAATGCGCGAATGACGTTCAAGCAGGCGGGTGAGCAGGGGCGTGGGGATGGCGGCAGCCTCGTCCACCAGCAGCAAGTCGGCATCACGGGGATTCAGCAGCAGTTCGTCGGGTGGATGAAATTCGATGCTGGCCTCGCGCCATTGCAGATGACCGCGCCGCTGGCGGGCCTCCGGCAACAGGCACGCAGCCTGCTCGAACAACGCGGCGACGGCATCGATGCGCGGCGCCGTGACCACAATGCATTTCAGCCCCTCACGCAGCAGACGCGCCGCGGCAATGCCCAGCGCGGCACTCTTGCCGCGGCCACGATCGGCCACCAGCACCACCGGCCGGCGGCGGTGGCCGTGGATCACGTGCTCCAGCGCCGCCACGGCGGTCTGCTGATCGGCGCTGCGGAAACCGTCGTGGTCGAATACTGTCGCAGCTTCGCTCGGCGCGGCATCCGTCACGATCGCCGGCCGCTGTCCGGCCTGCTGTTCCACCACGGTGACACCCTCCGCCGCGTTCAACAGCCGCACCAGCCGTTGCAGAAAACGCCCCGACACATCGGCAAAGGTCAGCGGTGCGATGCTGATGCGCTCGGCCGCCGGGTCGGCGAAGTCGGGCCATTGGTCCAGTGGCGGCGTCAGCAGGATCAGCAGGCCACCGCCCACCACCGCGCCCGATACAGCGCCGAACACGTCCGGGTCGAAGCCACTGTGGGCATCAAAGATCACCGCCTCGCGCTCCTGCCCCAGCAAGGCCAGCGCCTGCCGACCGGCCAGGGATTCCGCCGCATCCGGTGAGTGAGCGCTTACCCAGCTTGCCGGCGACAACGGCAGCGTGCGGCACAGATCGCCCGCCACCCCCCGCCCCCAGTCGGCATCCCCCGCCAGCACCAGCAGCCGGCGTTGCCGCGAGGCACGGGCCTGCTCACGCAGGCCGGTCGCCAGCCGACGGATTTCATCATGACGCCGCAGTGGCACATCGACTGTGGGAACGGCTTCAGCCGCGAAAGAGCCAGCAACCCCATCATCACTCACAGAAAACCACTCCCCCTCAATATGCCGCCAAGCGATAACTCACCTGCAACCGATGCTCCCCGCCCGGCTCGATGCACACCGCATCCTCCGCCGCATTGGTCGCCTCGACACACAGCATACCCCGATACGCACCCTCGCCCATATCCGCCATGGCCACGGATTTCTCCGCCCACGGGTTCCACACCACCGTCGACCGGCTACCCTCACGGCGGATACAAATGCGCCGTTGCAGACCCGGATCATCGATCACGCACTCACCGCCCTGGTCGAGATAGATGCGATCCGTCTCGGCGCAAAACATTACCGGCCCCGACTGCACGTCGCGTGCGCCATCGGCCACCTTGTCGATATACGCCACCTCTTCCAGCCCCCGCACCGAGACCTCACGCACATCGCTGACGGCAAAATAGGTGTGCAGCGCCTGGGTCACCGTGAAGGCTTCATCCCCCGTGTTGCGCGTCAGCAGGTCGATCTGCAGACGTCGGCCGACATTCACCAGCAACAACAACTCGGCATCGTGTGGCCACAGCAGACGGGTATTGGCATCCTGCAACAGCCGCAGGCTCAGCGTGGTGCTGCCATCGGACAACTGTTGAACCTGCACCATCTCCCAGCACTGGGTGCGGGCAAACCCATGGGCGGGGAATCCCGCCTCCGTCGTGTGCGGGCCAAACCACGGCCAGCACACCGGCACCCCGCCACGCACGGATTTGCCCGCTGTATAGATCGCCCCTGGCGACACCCAGATCACCGGCTGCCCACCCGCCGGCGTCCAGTCGAGAACCTGCGCGCCCTGCAGCGCAATGCGCGCCGTGGCCTGCGCATTGCCCACCTCAACCACAATCAGGCCGCCCTCCGTCTGCTTGAACGTCACCCGATCACGGATGCCGAAACACGCATTTAATTCAGCCACTGCCTCAGTGCTCATACCTTCTCCTGCTTTTTCCTCCCTCTCCCAAGACTGGGAGGGAGCCGGGGTGAGAGTTGAGATGCTCGCACGTATCAACCACACCCCACGCAACTGCTATCATGCCCGCAACGCGGGACTTCTCCCGACCCCACTTTACACCAGAGCACAACCCATGAGCGGATTCAGCCAACTCTCCCTGCCAGCCGCCCTGCTGAGCAATCTCGACAGCCTCGGCTATCACCAAATGACGCCGATCCAGGCCCTCAGCCTGCCGCCGATTCTGGCCGGCCACGACCTCATCGCCCAGGCGGAAACCGGCAGCGGCAAAACCGCCGCCTTCGGCCTCGGCCTGCTCAACGCGCTCGACACGGGCACCCGCCAGGTGCAGGCGCTGGTGCTCTGCCCCACCCGCGAGCTGGCCGAGCAGGTGGGCAAGGAAATCCGCCGACTGGCGCGCGGCATGCAGAACGTCAAACTGGTCACCCTGTGCGGCGGCAGCAGCCTCGGCCCGCAGCTATCGACCCTGCAACATGGCGCGCACGTCGTCGTCGGCACCCCCGGGCGGATACAGAAACACCTGCAAAAAGGCACACTGGATCTGCATCACCTGCGCAGCCTGGTGCTGGACGAGGCCGACCGCATGCTCGACATGGGCTTCATCGACGACATCGGCGCCATTATCAAACACGCCCCGGACAGCCGCCAGACACTGCTCTTTTCCGCCACCTACCCCGACGCCATCCAGCAAATCAGCCAGCGCTTTCAGCGCCAGCCTCAGCGCGTCAGCGCCGAGCCGACACACAGCGCGCCGCACATCGAACAACACTTTTTTGAAACCCGCGAGGAGACGCGAAACGACGCCCTGCTCACCCTGCTGGCCCACTACCGGCCCGAGGCCGCGCTGATCTTCTGCAACACCAAGCGACAATGCGACGACGTCGCCAGGCACCTGCAACACAAGGGCTATCACGCCCAGGCCCTGCACGGCGACCTGGAACAACGCCAGCGCAACGACGTGCTGGTACAGTTCAGCAACAAAAGCTGCAACCTACTGGTAGCCACCGACGTCGCCGCGCGCGGTCTCGACATCAGCGAGTTGCCACTGGTCATCAACTTCCAGTTAAGCCCTGACCCGCAGGTACACACCCACCGCATCGGCCGCACCGGGCGCGCTGGCAAGAGCGGCCGCGCACTCAGCCTGTTCACCCCGGAAGAAGCTCACCGCCTCAGCGCCATCGAAGCCGAACAGAATGAGCCCGCCAGGCTGACCCCACTCGACAGTCTGCGTCCCCAACAAAAAACCGCCGAGACCAACACCGCCAGCATGGTCACCCTGCAAATCGGCGGCGGCCGCAAAGACAAACTCCGCCCCGGTGACATCCTCGGCGCCCTCACCCGCGACGGCGGCATCCCCGGCGACCAGATCGGCAAGATCGACATCTTCGACCGGCACAGCTGTGTCGCCGTCAGCAATAAAGTGGCCAAGGTCGCACTGCAACACATGACTGAGGGGAAAATTAAAGGACGAAAATTCAAAATTCAGCGGCTGCGCTGAGGGCCTTAGACAAGCCAGACAACCCGCAGACTGAGGTGACCCAGGAACTCCAACACCCCCCCACGAAAAATAGCCAATAAAGCGCATGGGCATCATCACACCTAGCCGCCCTCTACCACTGGTTTCTTAACCAGGGTTACTCAGGATGGTAAATAAACTACCCCGCAGAAAGCTATCTCGCTGCGCGAAAGCGGGGTATTGTACTGCCAGTTCAAACGCTT
>CAZTPE010000090.1:0-9098 GCA_964614545.1 uncultured Ectothiorhodospiraceae bacterium | reverse complement strand
CCTCCCTGGTTTCGAGGTCGTGGTGGCTGGCCTGGTTGATTTTCCTGCTGCCCCGACCGAAACGGTGCTGAAGCAAGTGACGCAGTGATTCTGCTTCGCCGTTGTATACTCCTTTCTCGATACTTTACTCAAGAATCTCTTGTTCCCATATGTTTAATAAATATAATTCAGCCTGTTTTTTTATACCGGTTTTAGCCTTTTTCTTCAGAAGGAATCAGTTGCATGACATAGTGCGTTGAAGACATTATGCCTCTGCTTTTTAAACGGTAGAGATATAACTTCGAAAACGACAAAACGTCTTCGTGCTTGCACAGTGCAAGATATTGATTCGTAGAGCGAATGACAACGTTGAGCGTAATCCTTATTGTGATTGCCAAAAAGTTTCATATCGCCATGCGGATCAAGAGCTCGCCTAGCAAAAGTAGGTTCTTCAAGAAAAGCGCCTACTGTCGCCTCAGGGAGTCTCATCCGGTGGCAGCAAAACAAGCCCCGTCACCCGCACCCCGCCGTCCACCATTTCCCACTGCACATCATAGTCCCAAAGACGCATGCCAAATTGACGCCGCTGCGGCTTGCCCGCCTGATAAGCAGGCCGGGGATCGGCCGCCAGCACTTGTGCAATCAAGCGCTGCAAGCCGGGATAATCCACCTCTGCCGCCTGTATCTGCGCCTCGGCCTCGGGGCTAAAGGCCACCGGCAACAACGCCCTTGGCGCGGCCTGCGCATAACCCGCACGGGCATCGGCAATGGCATCGCCATAGGGCAGATAGGGCTTGATATCCAGCACCGGGGTGCCATCCAGCAGGTCGATGCCGCCCAGTTTCAGCAGCCGCTTGCCATCCTGCTCGACAATGCCCTGCAGACGCACGGCCGACAGGCCGATGGGGTTGGGACGAAATGGCGAGCGAGAGGCGAATACACCGATGCGGCGATTGCCCCCAAGGCGCGGCGGCCGCACCGTGGGTCGCCAGCCATCACGCAGGGACTGATGAAACACGAAGACGATCCACAAATGCGAAAACCCCTCCAGTCCCACCAATGCCTCTGCGCAATCATAGGGGGGCAATAACTCCAGTGAGGCCTGCGCCTCCGTGGCCAGGCCGGGCTGACGCGGGATACCGAATTTCTGCTTGAAACAGGAGTGGATCACGCCGATGGGGGAAAACTCAAAGGATGCTTGCATGGAATCCCTGAAAACAGCGGAGAAGTCCCGATGATATCAGTGTAGTTCCCTGACAGGGAAAACAAGCTCCAACTTTCACAGCGGTAATACGATATATATTTGAAGATCACAAGCCGTTAATATTGGAAAGTTGTGCCCCAAACACTATCAAGGGATATTCGTCAATGCGCCGATTTTCGCTCAAAAACCTGTTCAAACGCAGCAGCGTCGCAGACGCCATCAAGGAACGCCGCGAACGGCCACGGCCAAGTAACGGCTACGATGTCACTATTCTGGTGGTGGATGATTCACCGACCGTCATCGCCGCATTCACCAAGGTACTCACCCAGGCAGGCTTCAAGGTGATCACCGCCATGAATGGCGAGGCTGGAGTGAATATGGCCAAGGCCGAACGGCCGGATCTGATCCTGATGGATGTGGTAATGCCAGGCATCAATGGTTATCAGGCCACGCGCCAGCTACGCCAGGAGCCCATGACCGCAGACACCCCTATTATCATCGTCAGCGGGGAGCAACAGACCACCGAGCAGATGTGGGGCCGCAAAGCTGGCGCCAACGGTTTTATCAGCAAGCCCATCGACCGCGGCGCCTTCTTCGGCAAGATCTTCGAATGCCTGGGCGAGGACAAGCTCCGCGGCAAATCCGCAGACGCTGACTAAGGAATGTCGGGTCACCTTGTGCCGCCGATCCGGTGTTTGTATTTTTTTACAACAGAGGACACCACAGAGGGCACGAAGCTCTTTATCGTTGCGTTGAAGGGGGTTGTTTCGTCACACCGCTCAGTGGTGTGACGCAAGGAAGCCAGGGTAATCTGCCGGGGTGGCGCTGAGCGCCACAGGATGTGTGACACCGCAGAGCAGTGTCACAAGTTCTGGCTCTCCTGACGATTGATTGTTAATACCCCTTAGTGGTCTGTGTAAGGTAAATCAGGATTATTACGGAACAAATTCCAGCTCCGTCTCCACCACCACTTCTTCGACGACTGGCGCCGCTGCCTGATCTGCCAAGGCGGGCTCATCCGGGACAGGTGCGGCTTCCTCGACGGTCTCCACAACCACCTGCCCTGCCGCCGGAATATCACCACGACTGACTTCGCTCACGGCATTGGCCGGGGCTGCCTCAAGCACCTCGCTGGCGGGCTCCGCCGTCGGGGCAGACACATCGGCATCCGTGGCAACTTCGCCGGCATCCGAGCGGGCTTCCATCCCATCACCGACAACGGCATCATCACCCAGGTCATTGGCCATAGCCTGCGGAGCCATATCCTCCACCACCTCGGAAACCGGCGTGAACAGCTGAGATTCCGTTGTCTCGGAGGGTGCGGCGTCCTCCGCCACTGGAGGCGCATCGGCTGTCACACCGGCTTCAGAAGTCGCACCCGGCTCAGGCTCGCTCACCCGATCTTCCGTCACCACCGCCTCCGCCTCCAGCGCCTGCATAACATCCTGCAGGCTCGCCTCATCCGTGGCCGGCGCCTGCAACATCGGCGCATCGGCCGACGTACCGACGGCCACCGCCCCGGCGGACTGGTCCAGTGACAGCTCCGCCTCACGCCGGGCCGCCTGCAGTGCCTGTTCACGGGCATTCTGCTCGGCCTCGGTGCGGATCGTTTCCAGCCGCTGCCGCAGTTTAGCCATCTTCTCTTCACTGTCTGCCGCTGGCGGTACTGCGGCAGTGGCCGTTTCGGTGTCGCCCCCTTTATCAGCCTTTTCATTACCCTCCCCATCCTTCCAGGTCGACAGGGTAGACGATACTTTGTCCTCAATGGCGCCCAGGGATTCAGCCCCCTTGCCCATCAGCTGTTTCAGCTGCGGTGACGTATCGCCGCTGATCATGACGTAGCCCACACCCGCCGCCAGCACAACGCCCAGCGCCATCAGACCCAGACGGCCCTTGCCCAAACCCTTTCGCACCGGTTTACCGCTGGGTTTGATCGCCTGTGGACGGATATTGCGATCGATGTCCACCGAAGAAAATTTTGCCGACTCAGCTCCCGACACCACCCCCGGTGCCGTCTTGGGTTCCTCTTCCGGAGCAGGTACGGGCCTGGCTTCCTCGACACCCACATCATTCGCGGGTGAACCCATGGCCTCGACGTTCGGATCCTTGCGATAACCCAGGGTAGCCTCCCAGATAAACTCATCCGAGACCCAGGCACGCTTTCGCGCCTGCGGCTCCACACGCATCACCTCGGCCTCATCGATCAGATTGCTCCGATCCGGTGCCTGGTCCGCCGATGACGTCGAGGAAACCAGCACTTCATCACTCCTCACATCCAGTCCATTGCCGGCTGGCTGGGTCTCCGATAAAAAGTCATCCAGCCCCCCTTCACCGAGGCTGTCCAGCGCCTGTTCGCGTGCTTCGCGCTGCCGCTGTACCCGCTGCTGATCCACCTGCTTGCGACGCCGGGCAGACTCCGCCGCATGGCGCGCCTTTTCCGCCGCCCGGACCTTGACCTGTTTCTGCCCCATCTCCTTGCGGGCCTGGGCAATCGAGCGCTTGATCTCGATTTCGGCCTGAAAACGCGCCGCCTCGGCCTCTGCCTTGAGACGCTTGATCTCCTTTTCGGCCTGATGCCGCATCTCTTCGGCGGCCACCCTGGAACGTTCAGCCTCCTCGCGTGCAATACGCGCGGCCTCTTCCACCTCACGCTTGCGCTGCAGCGCCTCCTGTTCCAGACGCTGACGGACCGCCTCACCTTCGGCGCGCACCCGCTCGGCCTCCTCACGCTGCAGACGGGCCAGCTCCTCCTGCTGGGCCCGTGCCGCTTCCGCCTGGGCCAGCTTGATACGCGCCAGCCCGGCTTCGGCCTCCTGCTGCTGTAACTGTTCTTTTTGCTGCGCCAACGCCTCTTGCGCCTGTTCAACCTCTGCCCGGGCCGTTGTCTGCTCGGTTTTTTGCTCAGCCATGCCGGCGGCCTCTTCCGCCTCCAGGCGCTGGGCAGCGGCAAACAGGCGGGCCTGTCGCTCCACCTGCGCCCGGGCAGCTTCCGCCTCGACGCGCATGCTGGCCAGTTCCTCCTCCATCGCCTGACGGGCCTGTTCGGCCTCCTGCGCTCGCCGTGCCTCATCGGCGGCCTTGCGGGCGGCCTCATCAGCCGCTTCCTGACGCAAGGCAATCTCCCGTTCAGCGCGTTGACGGGCCTCATCGGCGGCCTGGGCGCGCAGCGCCTCTTCTTCCGCACGGTTGGCCATCGCCTCCAGTTCAACCTGCTGCTGGGCCAACGCCTCGGCGCGAATCCCCGCCGCTTCACGTTCAGCTTCAGAACGCGCCTGGTCAGCAGCCATACGGGCTTGCACCTCGGCCTGTAGGCGTGCCTGCTCGGCCTCCTGCGCCAGTTTGTCCAGCTCGGCCTCGGCCTGCAGGCGCGCCTCTTCGGCAGCCTTGGCACGGGCCGCCTCTCGCTCGGCCTCACTACGCGCCGCATCGGCCACGCGCTGAACCTGTTCTTCCACCTGCATACGCGCCACTTCGGCGTCGACCTTCAGGCGTTCAATCTCTGCCTCAGCACTCTGGTGAGCCTCTTCGGCCTGTTGTGCACGCAGGCTCTCTTCCTCGGCACGGCGCGCCATGCCTTCAATCTTCGCCTGCTGACGGGCCATTTCCTCGGCACGAATCCGCGCCGCTTCACGTTCAGCCTCGGAGCGGGCCTGATCCGCCGCTACGCGCGCCTGTTGTTCGGCCTGGATGCGTGCCGCTTCCGCCTCAGACTTGAGGCGTGCCACCTCAGTTTCGGCTCGTGCCTTGGCCTCTTCCGCCGCACTGGCTCGCGCAGCCTCGGAGTCGGCCTTTTCCATCGCCACCTCGATCTCGGCCTGCTTGATGGCCAACTCTTCGGCACGAATTCTCGCCGCCTCTCGCTCAGCCTCGGAGCGGGCCTGGTCCGCGGCCAGATGCGCCTGCTCTTCCATCTGTCGCTGGGTCTCATCCGCCGACAGGCGCATGCGCTCCATTTCGTCTTCGGCCTGACGACGAGCCTCCTCGGCCTGTTGGGCGCGCGTGGCCTCCTGCTCGGCCGTGTTCAGGGCCTTTTCCACTTCATCCTGCTGCCTGGCCATGGCCTCGGCACGCTGGCGCGCCAGCTCACGTTCGGCCTCAGAGCGCGCCTTGTCGGCGGCCACAGACGCCTGCTCCTCGGCACGGCGGCGGGCCAACTCCGCCTCGGCCTTGAGGCGGATAATCTCTTTTTCGGTCTCCTGCCTGACCTGTTCCGCACTGCGGCGGATTTGCTCTTCCACTTCGCCGCGGGCGGTGGCGGATTCCTGTTTGAGTCTTTCAATTTCGGACTCGGCCTGCAGGCGGGCCTGTTCGGCCATCTCCGCGCGGGCCGCTTCTGCCTCGGCACGCTGTGCGGCGGCCTCGGTCTCGGCCTGCTGTTTTGCCATCGCCTCGGCACGTTGCTGGGCGGCCTGGCGTTCGGCTTCGGATCGTGCCCGATCGGCCGCCACCCGTGCCTGCTCCTCGGCCTTTTTGCGCACCGCGTCGGCCTCGGCCTTCAGTCGCGCCACTTCGGTCTGTGCCTTTTTGCGCGCCTCCTCAGCGGCCTGGGTACGGCGCATTTCCTGCTGCACACGGGTCTTGGCCTTATTCATCAAGGCCTCGACGCGGCCGTCACTTTCAGCGCTGGCGGCCGGCGCGCCGGGCAGGGCAACGACATTGTCTGGAGTGGTCAATTCCGGCAGAGATTCCGGCTTGGCGCTGACGGATTCGACCAGATCCGCGCGCGGCACAGCGGTCAGGCCATCGCTGAGGACGAAAGCATCCAACCCCTGTTGATTCAGCAAAAACACCGCGGCAGCGGCACGATGGGTATGGTTGCTGAAAACAATATATTTGTGCAGTTTGTTGAGCTTGCGCAGGCCGAGGCGCAACTCCGCCAGCGACATGTTGCGCGCCCCGGGCAGGCTGCCACGGGAGTATTCACTGAGCTTGCGCACATCCAGCCATTCCACGTCCACGCTTTGCATAGCCCTGGCTTTTTCGTAAGGCAGGTACTGCAACACAGGGGTCACCAGCAGGCTGATAAAATCCTCTTTCGACAGCCGCATCAGGCGGCCATCCTCTTCCATGGTGACGGTGGCGTTGCGGCTACCATTGCTGATCAGCGCCTCTTCGCCAAAGCCGGTGCCGGCGCCGAGGATGGCCAGCTTCATGGACGGCGCATCCGGTGAAACCTTGCGCGCCACCCGGGCGCGGCCCTTGGCGATGATGTAGTAATTATCGTCCGTGTCTCCCTGGTTGATCACTACGTCACCGGCGCGCATGACCACCTCTTCCATACGCATCATCATGGCCTGGATATTTTCGGCGCGCAGCTTGAGGAACACCTTGGACTGCAGGAAGCGGCTCATCCAGTCCTCTTCCTCTTCTTGCTCTGTTTCGATGTTCGACACCTGATAGTCCTGCTTCTGCCCCCAGTTGAGGAGCATCTCCAGCAGGCTGGTATCGATATTCAGCAGGGTGACAGCGGTCTTGGCTGCGGCAGTGACTCTACGAGGGGTGACGCCATCGATGGGCTTGCTGGCCTGTGGAGAATTGGCCGTCAGCATCGTGGATCGGCCATTGGCATCGGTCAATTCCAGCTTGCCGGAAATGAGGTACAGGGTGCGGTGATCCCGCTCTCCTCGCTTGAAAATGGTCGCGCCCTTGACCACCTGTTCAACCCGTGACTTGGCACTCAGCTCGGTGAGCATGTCGGGACTGAGATCGCACAGTGGCGACAGTGATTTCAACAGTTTGTGATCCAGCAATTGTTTGGCAGCGCTCATTCCACGAGTTCCTGATATTCCGATCCTGAAAGGGGAGGAAGGTCTTCTCGTTATAGCGGCGGCGCGGGCCAATTATTTACCGGTTTTGGGGCCGATCAGGGCGTGCGGAAGGGAGGATATGCCAGAGCGTGACGGGTGTCACAAAGCGTCACAAACTGACCCAAAAAGACCGTTCCATCGTGCTGTGGTCAGTTCTTGGGCTTGAGTTTGAGCACGATGGGGTCGATATTGGCGGCACGCAGGCGACTGCGCACCTTGTCCATCTTGCGGGCGCTGGTGAAGGGGCCGATACGCACCCGGTGCCAAGTGCTGGTGTCGTTGACGGTGACGCGCTGGATCTGCGACTCGATGTTCATCAGCGCCAGCTGGGCGCGCATGCGGTCGGCCTCCTCGAACTTGCGGAAGGAGGCCGCCTGCAGGTAGTAGACCACCTTTTCTGCGGGCTCTTTTTCACGCTCGGTGGCCAGCTCCTGATCCGGAATCAGCACCTCCATCTCCGGCAGCAGGTTGTAGAAATCGAAGCGCGGTTTTTGCAATGGAGCGTGAGCCTCGGGAGCCTTTTCCGGCACCACTTTCTTCTCCACCGGCTCGGCGGGCTGACCCCGATCCACCACTGGCGCCGCCTTGTTTGGCAACACGGAAAAGTCTTTCAGATACACCAACAGGGCGACGAACAGGCCGATGGCCAGCCCCGCCAGCAGCCACACCCAACCGGGCGTGGCCGCGGGGGCCTTTTTCTTCTTTTTCGGCGCCGCGCCAGGCTTAGGGGTGTTTTTGTAGTCTCGGGTCACATGGACTCCGGCGCGGACACGCCCAGCAGGTTGAGGCCATTGGCGAGCACCTGGCGCACGGCCCGGATCAGGCACAGGCGGGCGTCGCGCAGGGCCGCATCGTCGACCAGGAACTGGTGTGCGTTGTAGTAGGTGTGGAATTCATTGGCCAGATCGCGCAGGAAATGGGCCAGTTGATGCGGCTCGTGATTCAGCGCCGCTGCCTCCAGCGCCTCGGGGTAGCGGGCAAGGCGTGTCAGCAAGGCCTGTTCATGCGCCTCCGAGAGTTGAGATAGGTTGGCAAGCCCCTGTTTTTCATCGTGTTCCAGGCCCTTTTCGCCCATCTGCCGCAACACGCTGCAGACCCGTGCATGGGCATACTGAATGTAATACACCGGGTTGTCGTTGCTCTGCGACTTGGCCAGCTCGAGGTCAAAATCCATGTGCTGCTCGCACCTGCGCATCACGTAGAAGAAGCGCGCCGCATCGTCGCCCACCTCGGTGCGCAGTTCGCGCAGGGTAACGAACTGGCCGGAGCGGGTGGACATGGGCACCTTCTCCTTGCCGCGGTAGAGAATGGCGAACTGCACCAGCAGCACGTCCAGCCTGTCGGCGTCGTCGCCGAGGGCGGTGAGTGCGGCCTTCACGCGCGGCACGTAGCCATGGTGATCGGCGCCCCAGACGTCGATAACGCGCTCGAAGCCGCGCTCCAGCTTCTGCATGTGGTAAGCGATATCAGAAGCAAAATAGGTGGTCTGGCCGTTGTCACGCACCACCACGCGGTCCTTCTCGTCGCCGAAGTCGGAGGAGCGGAACCACCACGCACCGCCCTCTTCATATAGGTGTCCCGCCTCCTTGAGGCGTTCGATGGCGCGACCCACGGCGCCGGACTCAGTCAGCGAGCGCTCGGAGAACCACTCCTCGTAGACTACACCGAAGCCCTCGAGGTCGCGGCGGATGTCGTCGAGGATGCTGTTGAGGCCGGCGTCGAACACCTGCCGGTAGGCGGCCTCACCGAGCAGTTCCTTGGCACGGTGGGTAAGCGCATCGATGTACTGCTCTTTATCGCCGCCCTCGGGCTCATCGGTGGGCAGATTGCTGAGCACGATCTCGGCGTCATGGCGGTAGGCGTCGCCGTGTTCGCGGTGCAGGTCGGCGGCGATGTCCCACACGTAGTCGCCCTTATAGCCATTGGCAGGGAAGGCCAGCGTTTCGCCACACAGGTCGAGGTAGCGCAGCCACACGCTCACCGCCAGAATGTCCATCTGCCGCCCGGCGTCGTTGACGTAATACTCGCGGTGCACCTTGAACCCCACCGCGGTCAGCAGATCCGCCACCGCCGCGCCATAGGCCGCACCGCGGCCGTGGCCGACATGC
>CAZTPE010000089.1:3425-9238 GCA_964614545.1 uncultured Ectothiorhodospiraceae bacterium | reverse complement strand
AAAAGCTTGTGCCGGGCTTGACCCGGTATCCAGCATGACGATGTGGTGTTAGCGGGACGGCACTGATGAGGTACGGGCCTTTTGCAACGAGAGGTAGTGCTGGAATAACACCGGATCCTGCTGTTTGAGCTGGGCGCGCAAGGCAATGTTGTCGTCTGTTTGCGCAGACAGGTTGCCTTGCAGTCGGTACAGGGTGCGGTAGCTGGCGGGGCAGCTTGCCGTGTCGTGGCGAGGGCTGACGAGGACTTTGCTCAGGCCGGGTTTGGTCAGCAGCAGCCAGGCCGGAAAGGTGTGTGTCGGTAGTTCCGGTTCCAGTTCCTGGAAGGCGGCCCATTGCTGGCGCAGTTCCGTATCGCGGCTGGATTTGATGGCATCGCCTTGTTCCGGAAACCGCCAGAACAGATTGAACCAGCTCAGCAAGGCGTCGCATCGCCGATGCAACTGGTCGCAGGCCCGGGCGTGGCGCTGCAGTAATACGGGATCGGTTTGCCAGTGGGGTACCTGTTCTACCGCCTGGCGTGCGTTGTCCCAATCCATTGCCTGGCTGGCCGTGTAACTCGTGTGTTGCTCGGGTTGTGCCGCGTGGTAGGGCTGGTCGTGCAAGGCGGCACTCAGGCGACGCCACAGGGGAACCAGCAGGTTACGACTCTCTTTGCCCAACAGGCTTTCTGCCAGCGGGACCAGGGTCTCTTGCAGCCTCCGCAGGTCGGCGGCGACATCGTCAACCGCTGCATTAAGGTTTTCCGCCGCTTCCACCAGGCGTTCCAATTCGCCCAGGCGGACGTGGTCGGCCGCGGTGTCGTAGAGGCCTTCCAGTTGGCGCCGTGCCTCGATGGCGTCTCGGTTGATCAGGGCCCGGGTGATGCCGTTGACCCGGTTGGTGGCCGGGGCATCGGTGAACATGTCTAACTGCGGCTGATCTTGCGCTTTGCGGTAACACTGGTGAAAACAGCCATCCAGTGCGTCGTTTTGGCTGAAGCGCAAGGTGCGTGACAGGTCAGTGCGCCAGGCATGATAGGTGATCGTTTCCGCCTGCCAGCCCCGGCGTTGCAGGTAGTCGGCGGCCTGCATCAATTGCTGTTTGATGTGTTGCTGATCGCCGAACAAGGCCTCGTCGAGCGTGTCGAGCTCGCTGTTACGCCATGCTTCGTAGTCGGCATAGGTCAGACGACCTTCCCGCAGCAAAAATTCCAGGGGCAGGTATTCGCCTTGCTCCTGCAATAACTGCTCGACTGGGTATTGGATGTGTTGCGGGTTGTTATCCATTTGTTCTCAAGTGTATTTGTCCCTATTCGCGTTTATTGGCGTTCATTCGCGGACTTTTATCTTTATCTGGTTGGGGCCGCAAATGAACGCCAATAAGCGCAAATAAACAAAAGCCACTGTCCCCAAGAGTACCCAGTTATTTGTTACGGGTGTGTTCACCCAACGGCCCAAACAATGCGTCCAGATCCTGTTCGTTCCATTGCAATTCGTTGCTGCCGCCCGGCTGATACAGGCCGTCGGCCAGGGCCTGTTTGCGTTGTTGCATAGCGTGAATCTTTTCTTCCAGGGTTCCTTCGCAAATAAGCTTGTAGACGAATACCGCTTGTTGTTGGCCGATGCGGTGGGCGCGGTCGGTGGCCTGACGTTCCACGGCGGGGTTCCACCAGGGGTCGTAGTGGATGACGGTATCGGCGCGTGTGAGGTTGAGTCCGACGCCGCCGGCCTTGAGGCTGATGAGAAACAGCGGTACCTCGCCATCCTGAAATTGCTGCACCGGTTTTTCCCGGTCACGGGTCTGGCCGGTAAGTTTGACATAAGCGATGTCGGCGCCTTTCAATTCGTCTTCAATCAGGCCGAGCATGCCGGTGAATTGGGAAAACAATAAAATACGCCGGCCTTCTTCGACCATTTCCGGCAGCAGTTCCATGAGCAGGGTCAGTTTTGCCGATTGCCTGACTTTTTGTGCGCTTTCCAGTTTCACCAGGCGTGGGTCGCAGCAGACCTGGCGCAGTTTCAACAAGGCATCCAGCACCACGATGTGGCTGCGGCCCATACCCCGACGCTCGATTTCCTCGCGTACCCGGCGGTGCATGGCCAGGCGTACGGTCTCGTAGAGTTCCCGCTGTTTTCCTTCCAATGCCACGGTCTGGATGATTTCCGTTTTAGGCGGAAGTTCCGTGGCCACCTGTTGTTTGGTGCGGCGCAACAGGAAGGGTCGAATACGGCGACTGAGCCGTTCCGCGGTGGCTTCGCTGCCCCGCTTTTCGATGGGCGAGCGGAAAAAGCGGCGGAACTGTTTGCTGTTGCCCAGCAGGCCAGGAAGCAGGAAATCGAACAGCGACCACAGCTCGCCCAAATGGTTTTCCAGTGGCGTGCCGGTGAGACAGAGGCGATGACGGGCATCGATTTCACGCACCACGCGGCTGGCCTGCGCCTTGGGGTTTTTGATCACCTGCGCCTCGTCCAGGATTAACAGGTGAAACGCGTGGGCCGACAGGCGTTCTTTGTCCCGGGACAAGAGGGGGTAGGTGGTGAGGATCAGGTCGTGATGGGCGATGTCGGCGAATTGTTCATGGCGTTGCGGGCCATGCAGGACCAGCACCTTGAGTTGCGGTGTAAAACGCTCGGCCTCGCGACGCCAGTTGAACATCAAACTGGTGGGGGCGATCACCAGGCTGGGGCGGTCGGCACGGCCCTGTTGTTTTTCCAGCAGCACATGGGCCAGGGCCTGCACGGTCTTACCCAGTCCCATGTCATCGGCCAGAATGCCGCCCAGCCGGTATTCGCGCAGAAACTGCAGCCAGTCCAGTCCACGCTGCTGATAGGGGCGCAGGGTGGCCAGCAGGCCATCGGGTGGCGATACTGCGGGGATGCCGTCAAGCTCGCGCAGACGCCGGGCCAGTTGTTGTACATCGTCGTCGCCCAGCCAGTGCAGACCGGGGCCGTTTTCGCCATGATCCAGGGCCGTGAGACGCGCCAGTTGCGCGCGCTCGAGATGCAGGTGCTGGCCGTCGTCACCCCAGCTGGCACCGTCGATCATCTCCAGCAGGATTTCCAGCAGGGGCAACATCCGCTTCGCGGGCAGGAGCAGTAAACGTTCACCGAGTGGTTGATCGGGCTGTTCGTCCAGCGGCTTGTCATCCAGCTCATCACCCGGTGCGCCAAGCAGAGGAATGACAAAGCTTTGTGTGGTGATTTCTTCCGCCTTCGGCAGGCCGCGAGGGAAGTTGTGCAGATATTCCAACAAGGTGGGCAACAGATCGACGCGTCGGCCTTCGATCTCCACGCCCAGGCCGATGTTGAACCAGTCCTGTTGCTCTAATTGATCGACGTTGCAATACCACTGCGTGGCCTCGACCAGTTGAAAGCGAAAATTGTCGTATTCGATGCGCCAGCCCTGGGCACGTAACTTGGGGACACCTTCCATCTGGAAATCCAGCCAGTCTTCGGCATCGTTGTCGATGAAATCGGATTCAAGCACAAAACAATCATTGCCGGCGGATTGACCCCAGTCCTCGTCTTCCTCGAAACCCCACTTGCGCAATGCTTTTACCGCCGCCTGCTCGGCCCTTTTATTGCGCGTCACCCGGGTGACGCGTTCACCATCGAAATACGTGGAGGCCCCCTGATAGGGCAACCGGATGCCATCGTAATCAAAGCTGAGGCGGGCGAAGTCCTCGCATTCGTACCAGTCACCCCAGTCGTGTTGTTCGGCTGAGGTTAAACACAGGCAGGGCGTGGGCTTGACCCGCGGCGCGGTGACGAGTTCGATGTGTTGCAGAGGCGGAATGTCGGCGTCGGGATAACGTTGTTGCAAGTCGCTTTGCAGCGTACTGGCCTGCCCGGCCTCCACGACTGGCAGGTCGATCAGTTCCGTGATCAGTGCCGCCGGCAACCCGGACTCCGCGGGCCCACATTGACCTTGTTCACTGTCCAGGTACCAGGGGGGTGTCAACGGTATCAGCCGACTGGCCTCGGGGGTGAGCGTCCAGTCGCAGCACTGATTGCCGAAATCATCGACCGCCCAGTGCAATTCCAGCGTGCGTGCGGCGCCCTGTTCCAGCCGGGGGCCCCATTGGATGTCTTGCAGAAAACAACGCCCGCTGGCGAGCATGGCCTCCAGCATGTGGACTGATTGCGGACCGTCGAGCACGGGGATTCCCGTATCGGGAGAGCGCGGTAATTGATTCAGGGTGTCAAGCAGTTCGAGATCGCCCGGTTCCAGAAAACGTGCCGGGGTAGGGTGAGCCGCCCGGCTGGGCTCAAAATAAGTGCTTGCGGAATAGGCACCATTTTTCAGACGGCGTGCGGCGAAGGTCTCTATGAGTAAACCGTCTTCGCTGGGTTGCAAGACATATAGTAGGGCTTGCTGGGGGCGCGCTGGCTGGCGTTTATTGTGCGCTTTCTTGGGCGGGGCGGGTAATGCCTGTTTGTCCTGCAGTGCCTGCAGCAACACCGCGGCCACGTGTTCGCAATTCCTTTTTTTTGCACAACTGCATTCGCCGTCAATAGTGATGGCATCCCCTGTCTTGTCCGTGCGGATATAGACCCGAATCGGGCGACTGCTGGGGTGCGGGATGACGGCGGTAATCAACTCGCCGCCGCGCTGAATATTCGGCGCGCTGATCCGGCCGTCAGAGAATAATTGCCACCCCTTGTCGAAATGCTGCGAGGGGATTTGTGCGGTTATGTCCGTTAGCGTAAATAACATGCACGCATTATAACGGGTGCCTATCCATAATTGTGCGCACGGCACACACTACACCTACTTGTAGCGTGCACCATGCGCACGGTGACCTCTGGATATGGCTGACGGGAAGACACGGGATCGGCGGAGGGTGCTACCGTCGGTTGGGTGCAATACGGATAGATGTCACCACTGGGTACGCCACCATCGGGTATGTTGAATCCGAAACGGTTAGAACTTAGAGCAGGCGGGCATCTTTCCCCCAAAACCGGTTACAATGCGCCGATGGATGATTTGACCCTGGTTCAGCGCATCGCGGTATGGGCGCTGCCCGTACTGTTTGCCATTACCGTACATGAAGTGGCGCACGGCTGGGTGGCGCGCAAGCTGGGCGACCCCACCGCCATGATGCTGGGCCGCCTGACTCTCAACCCCCTCAAACATATCGATCCCATTGGCACCATCCTGGTGCCTTTGGTGCTGATGTTTCTCGGTGGATTCATTTTTGGTTGGGCGAAACCGGTACCGGTGACCTGGGAGAATCTGAAGAATCCCAAGCGCGACATGGCCCTGGTGGCCATTGCCGGGCCGCTTTCCAACCTGCTCATGGCCATCGCCTGGGCCTTTGTGATGAAGCTGGGTTTCTCGCTGGGGCAGGGGGTGGAATGGCTGGCCTGGCCGCTGATCTACATGGGCGGGGCGGGGATCACTATCAACGTGGTGCTGTGCCTGCTCAATCTGCTGCCCATTCCGCCGCTGGATGGCGGACGCGTGCTGTCGGGCCTGTTGCCCGGCCCCTGGGCCTGGCGGCTCAACCAACTGGAGCCCTACGGCTTTTTCATCCTCGTCGGCCTACTGGCCACGGGTCTGCTGGGCAAGATACTGGGGCCACCGCTGTCCGTGGTGCAGATGGCCTTGTTCCGTCTTGCGGGATTAGGTTAAGAATTCCCTTTAGTTGCCTGTTAAACAATAAGAATTTTTCGTCAAAAGAGAGGAAATACGGTTTGAGTTCTTCGGTTCCGAGCCAATATCATCGCGTGCTGTCGGGCATGCGCCCCACGGGTAAGCTTCATCTGGGTCACTACCACGGGGTACTGAAAAATTGGGTGCGGCTACAGCACGAGCACGAATGTTTTTTCTT
>CAZTPE010000089.1:0-3325 GCA_964614545.1 uncultured Ectothiorhodospiraceae bacterium | reverse complement strand
CCCACCTACAAGGATCAGCAGGAGGCGCTGAAGGAGAAGGATCTGGCGACCTATGGCTTCCTTGGCTATCCGTTGCTGCAGAGTGCCGACATCCTCATCTACAAGGCCGGCCAGGTACCGGTGGGCGAGGACCAGGTCGCGCATGTCGAACTGACCCGCGAGGTGGCGCGACGCTTCAACCACCTTTATGGCCGCGAGCGCGGTTTCGAGGCAAAGGCGGAGGCGGCCATCAAGAAGATGGGGAAGAAGAACGCCAAACTTTACAATAGTTTACGTAAACGTTATCAGGAACAAGGTGATCATGGGGCGTTGGCAACTGCACAGGCCTTACTGGAGTCGCAGGGCAATATCACCCTCGGTGACCGTGAGCGTCTGTTTGGTTATCTTGAAGGCGGTGGCCGCATCATTCTGCCCGAACCAAAGGCCCTGCTCACGGAGGCCTCAAAGATGCCGGGACTGGATGGACAGAAGATGTCCAAGTCCTACGGCAATACCATCCCCCTGCGTGCCGATCCCAAGCAGGTTGAGCAGGATCTGCGTACCATGCCCACGGACCCGGCACGCGTGCGTCGCACCGATCCCGGCGATCCCGGCAAGTGCCCGGTGTGGCAGCTGCATGCGGTCTATTCCGACGACGCCACCCGCAAGTGGGTCAACGAGGGCTGTCGTTCCGCCGGCATCGGTTGTATCGACTGCAAGCAGCCGGTGATCGAGGCGGTGCTGGCCGAGCTGGCGCCGATCCGCGAGCGAGCGCAGGAATACATCGACAATCCCAAGCTGGTGCGCAGCATCATCAACGAGGGCAACGAGGCGGCCCGCGACGTCGCCCGCGACACCCTGGAAGAGGTGCGCGAGGCCATGGGGCTTGTATACTCCTGATGAGCGGCGATACTCCTCAAGCCACGGATACGGCAGCGAACCAGCCGCCCGAGCAGGGCACGCTGGTGGCGGATGCGCCGCCACACAACCCGCAGCAGGAAGAGATGCCCTTCGCCGTGGTGCAGGGCGAGGCGGTCACTACCCTGCCCAAGGATCTGTACATCCCGCCGGAGGCGCTGGAGGTTTTCCTGGAGGCCTTCGAGGGGCCGCTGGATCTGCTGCTGTACCTCATCAAGCGCCAGAACCTGGACGTGCTCGACATCCCCATCGCCGAGATTACCCGGCAGTACATGGAATATGTCGAGATGATGAAGGGCTTGAACCTGGAGCTGGCGGCGGACTATCTGGTGATGGCCGCGATGTTGGCGGAGATCAAGTCGCGCATGCTGCTGCCGCGCCCGGTGGAGGTGGACGACGAAGACGACCCGCGCGCCGAGCTGGTGCGGCGTCTGCAGGAATACGAGCGCTTCAAGCAGGCGGCGGAAGACATCGACGAACTGCCACGCCTCAACCGCGATGTGTTCCAGGCCTCGGCCAAGACGCCCGACCTCAAGCTCATCAAGCCCGAGCCGGAGGTGGACCTGCGCGAACTGATCACCGCCTTCCGCGAGGTGCTGACGCGCGCCGAAATGTTCACCAGTCACCAGGTGACCATGGAATCCCTGTCCGTGCGCGAGCGCATGTCCGAGATACTGGACCGGGTGCCCGCGGACCGATTTATGCCCTTCAGAAGCCTGTTCACGCCGGAAGAGGGGCGTCTGGGCGTGGTGGTGACCTTCCTCGCCATCCTTGAGCTGGTGAAGGAATCCCTGCTCGAACTGATCCAGACCGATCCCTTTGAACCCATACACGTCAAGGTTCGGGCGCAGCTCAGCACCGAACCCGAGCTGGAATTTTGAGGTAATGATGCCATGTCATTGAACCCCGAAAAGACCAAGAACATTGTCGAAGCGGCGCTGCTGGCCGCTGGCCAGCCACTGTCCATCGATCGCCTGCTGACCCTGTTCCTGGATGAATACCAGCCCTCGCGCGACGAACTGCACACGGCGCTGGCTGCCCTTGCCGAAGACTGCGAGGGTCGTGGTATTGAACTGGTGGAGGTCGGTTCCGGCTTTCGCTACCAGGCGCGGCAGGACTACGCTCAGTGGGTGGCGCGGCTGTGGGAAGAAAAGCCCGCGCGTTATTCCCGCGCCCTGCTGGAGACGCTGTCGCTGGTGGCCTATCGTCAGCCCGTTACGCGTGGTGAGATTGAGGAGATCCGCGGTGTCAGCGTCAGTTCGCACATCATGAAGACCCTGCAGGAGCGCGAGTGGGTCAAGGTGGTTGGTCACCGCGACGTGCCCGGCAGGCCGGCCATGTATGCCACCACGCGTCAGTTCCTCGATTATTTCGGCCTCAAGGGCCTGGGCGATCTGCCCACCCTGGCGGAGATCCGCGACATCGACAGCATCAATGCCGAGTTGGATCTGCTGGAGCCGGGCAGTGAGCATGCCGACGCGGAAGAGAGCCCGGCCAACCAGATGTCCATCGACGACATTGTGGCGGCGGAGGCAGCGGCCGTGGAGGCCGCCGAGGCGCGTGCCGAAACTGGTGCCGAAGCGGACGTCGCCGACACGGACGACGAAGTGCCGGTGGCCGGGGAGGGTGCCGATGAAGCCACGCCCGCGGACCACGATGCAGTCGCGGAGATGGTCGCAACCGATGCCCCGTCGGAACACGATGCCGGCGAAGCCGGAGAAAAGGGCGACGATGCCGTTACCGCAGAGGCCACGCAATCCCCCCCTGAGCCAAGCACCGCCACGGCGGACGAACATGCCCGGAAATCACCAGCGGAAACCCCCCAGTGAATGAAAAGTTGCAAAAAGTGCTGGCCCGCGCCGGCTTCGGCTCGCGCCGGGAAATCGAAGGCTGGATCAGCGAAGGCCGCGTCAAGGTCAACGGCAAGGTGGCGACGCTGGGCGACCGGGTCGACGAGACCGACCGCCTTGAGGTAGACGGCAAGCGCATCCACCCCGGCAAGCTGAAGGACAAGCGCACCCGCGTGCTCGCCTATCACAAGCCCGTGGGCAAGGTCTGTACCCGCCACGACCCGGAAAAGCGCCCGACCATCTATGAAGACCTGCCGTCACTGGCCGGTGGCCGCTGGATCAGCGTCGGCCGGCTGGACCTCAACACCAGCGGCCTGTTGCTGCTTACCACCGACGGCGAGCTGGCTAATCGGCTGATGCATCCCTCGCAGCAGATCGAACGCGAATACGCCGTGCGCGTGCTCGGCGAAGTCACCTCGGAGATGCTGAAAAATATGCAGGAAGGCGTCGAACTGGAGGATGGCAAGGCCCACTTCGATGCCATCCGCGACGTCGGCGGCGAGGGCGCCAATCACTGGTACCACGTCATCCTGCGCGAAGGCCGCAACCGCGAAGTGCGTCGTCTGTGGGAATCGCAG
>CAZTPE010000088.1:0-9281 GCA_964614545.1 uncultured Ectothiorhodospiraceae bacterium | reverse complement strand
TGCGTGACACCGCAGAGCGGTGTCACGAGCTGCCAATAAAAAACCCGGCCAGTGAATCACTGACCGGACGAGTCTGGCGATTGCCAGAGGATTTGCGTTGAAGGTCTCAGTGGTGTCCGTGACCACCACCGCTACCACCGCTACCACTCGAGGTATAGCCATCGGTGAATGTCAGCATAAACGCGACAATGGCGTCTTCCTCGCTGCTCGTGAGCCCAAGATTGCCCAGTAATCTGGTCTCAACATTCTCTGCTACCTCGGGGGGAGTCCATAGCCCGGGAATATCGCGCGTGTTATAAAAATGAACGACCTCTTTGAGCGTCTTCAAAAGACCGTTATGCATGTAGGGTGGTGTCAGGGCGATATTACGCAAATGTGGCGTCTTGAATTTGCCGTTTTCTGAGGCCACGCCCAATACGCCGCCAAGCCCCAGATCGACCGTATTGGCAGGCTGCTGGTCTAATGGATATTCGGTATTTTTCGGCAATCCCAAATTGTGATAACGGAAATCCGTGAACAAGATAGGGCCTGATGACCCTCCCATGCCGCCCATACCACCCATACCACCCATCATGCCGCCACTTAAATGACATTGATTGCACAGGGCTCGACCGTTGAACAACATACGGCCCCGTCGTTCTTGACGGGTGAATCTCGCCTGCCCCGCCATCACAAGGTCAAACTTTGAGGTGAATTTATTGAGTTCGTCAGTTCCCTCATAGGCCGCAATAGCTTCCGCCGTGCAGTCGTAGGCTACGTCGACATCGACAATGGGGCCACACACTTCTTCAAACAGACTCACATAGCTTGAGGCCTGAACGTCCGCAATGACGGTTGCCTTGCTGGGATTATTCATTTCGACGGGGTTCAGAAATGGCCCCTTGGCCTGTTCGGTTAGGTTGGCTGCACGGCCGTCCCAAAATTGTCCACCGATTGCGACGTTATTGATATAACTGAACTCTGGAAAAAATACGGCATATGCAGCACTCGGGGAATTTCTGCCACCAAATCGCCCTGGGATGACACCCTCAGAAACGGGAAGATGGGTATCCGGATCAGCAAAACCCGCGTCCGGATGGTGACAGCTGGCACAGGATTGTCCTGCCGGCTCCGACAAATTTTCGTCGAAGAAGAGAAACTTTCCAAGTAACTGCTGCGGCGATAATTCTGCTTGTGCATTAGAAAAGTAAACGCCAAAAAGGGCGGATACACAGACGATAATAATTTTCCTTACTCTCCGACTCATGATATTTCCTCCATAAGAATTAGTCGTATTGTGAAGCTTGCGGGCTTGCAAGCATGACAAATCAAGTTATGCATCATCCTCGAAGGTGCAAAAATGCCCGATGAAATATCAATTTAGACCAAGTCTAGGAATGAGTCAACGCAATAAAATACATGATTTAAATGGTCGTCTTTTTATCCTTGCGATCCGGTTTGCTTTTATCCCGCTACATCTTCACTTCATATTCAATGCTCAGCGGTGCATGATCGGAAAAACGTTCTTCCTTATAGATTTCAGCGCCCTTGACGCAGTCCTTCAGGCCCGGGGTGATTACCTGATAATCGATGCGCCAGCCCACGTTTTTGGCCCAGGCCTGGCCGCGGTTTGACCACCAGGTGTACTGGCCGGGTTCCTGATTCACCACGCGGAAGGCATCAACGAAACCCAGCGGCCCGAAGACCTCATCCAGCCAGGCTCGCTCTTCCGGCAGGCAGCCGGAGTTTTTCTGATTGCTCTTCCAGTTCTTGATGTCGATTTCCTTGTGTACGATGTTCCAGTCGCCGCAGATGATGAATTCACTGCGTTTACGGCGCATGGCCTTGAGCCTTTCAGTGAAGCGCTCCATGAAGCTGAATTTCACCTGCTGCCGCTCTTCCTTGCTGGAGCCGGAGGGCAGGTAGAGCGACACGATACTGAGCTTGCCGATGTCGGTGTCGAAGTCGGCCTGGATGAAACGCCCTTCGGCATCCATGTCCTCGAAGCCTTCACCCAGTTTGGTGGTTACCTTCAGCGGCTTCTTCTTCGAGTAGATGGCCACACCGCTGTAGCCCTTTTTCTCCGCGTCCACGTAATAGCAATGGTAGCCGTGGGGATAAAAGTGCTCGGCCTCCAGCTGGTGTTCCTGGGCCTTGGTTTCCTGGATGCAGACGACATCGGCGTCCTGCCTTTCCAGCCAGTCGAAGAAGCCCTTTTTGGCGGCGGCGCGTATGCCGTTGACGTTGGCGGTAATGACTTTCATGGGGCTCTCCAGACGAATCGACAAAGCGCGGCATTATACCGTAGAGAGATACCGCAGTGAGCACAGGAGGCAGGTCTGTTAAAATGTCCGGCCTTTTCCACCCCTCTAAATACGGACGGACTGTCATGCAAGACTATCAACACGAATTTCTCGACTTCGCCATCGACGTGGGTGTGCTGCGCTTTGGCGAGTTCACCCTCAAGTCCGGCCGTCTCAGCCCCTATTTCTTCAACAGTGGCCTGTTCAATACCGGCAGCAGCCTGGCACGTCTCGGCCGCTACTATGCGCGCGCCGTGATGGATTCCGGTATTGAGTTCGACATGATCTACGGCCCCGCCTACAAGGGCATTCCACTGGCGGCAGCCCTGGCCATCGCGCTGGCTGATCATCACGACCGTGACCTGCCCTATGCCTTTAATCGCAAGGAGGCCAAGGACCACGGCGAGGGCGGCATCATCGTCGGCGCGCCGCTCACGGGCCGCGTACTGATCATCGACGACGTCATCTCCGCCGGCACCTCGGTGCGCGAATCCGTAGACATCATCCAGGCCAGCGGTGCCACGCCGGCGGGAGTGGTGATCGCGCTGGATCGGCAGGAGCGCGGCCAGGGCGAGACTTCGGCGATTCAGGAGGTGGAGCGCGACTACGGGCTCAAGGTGGCCAGCATCGTGCAATTGAACAATCTGGTGGAATATCTGGCCAAGTCGACAGATATGGCAGAACATCTGGCCGCCATTCGCGCCTATCGCGAGCAATACGGTGTGTAAGACTAAATCCAGTCAGGTTATAATTCGCCACTTGGCTATCAGCTGAATCCGACAATCATTCCAAGGAACGATCATGAACAAAAACTCTCTTTCCATTGCTATTCTGACCGCCGTCTGCCTCACACCGGGCATTGCCAGTGCAGACTGGAAGGGCGAGGCCGAACTCGGCTACGTGAAGACCGGTGGCAACACCGATACCGCCAGCCTCAACGCCAAGGCCAAGGCTGAGCAGGAGCTCGTCAAATGGCGAAATACACTGACCATTGAGGCCCTCAACAATTCCACTGACGGTCTCACCACCGCTGAACGCTATTTTGCCAGCGGCCAGAGCAACTATAAGTTCTCGGAGCGCGGATACTTCTTCGGCTTCCTCGGCTACGAAGGCGACCGCTTCAGCGGCTATGATTACCGCGCCACCGCCAACATCGGTTACGGGCACCGCGTTGTACAAAACGATAAGGTAACTCTGGATCTCGAGGTTGCACCCGGCGCCCGGCAAAGCAAGATAAAGATCCCCGACGAAACCGAAAATGAATTCACCGTCCGAGGCGCCTTCAAATTATTGTGGAACGTGAGCAAGACCTCCAAGTTCACCGAGGACCTCACTACGGAAATCGGCGACACGGACAAGGGCGGCACCGTGACCCGCTCCGTCACTGCCCTCACCGCACAGGTAGCCGGCAATCTGCACACCAAGATCAGCTACACCCTGCGCCACTCTTCCGTCGTGCCGCTGGGCAAGAAAAAGGTCGACGACGAAGTCGCCATTGCCTTGCTTTACAGCTTCGGCAAGTAGTCAGTCACAGGAAAACGACGACACCGGCTACGGTGTCGTCGTTTTTTTATGGCTTCACGGAAATGAACCACCCTGCAGCAAGCTGACGGGGTATCGTATTGTAGGAGCGAACCCCTGGGCCGCGATGCCAAGGGTGGAAAAACCATCGCGGCCCAAGGGTCCGCTCCTAGCATTGTTCAAGGCAATAAAATTATTTCGCAGCAAGCAGTGGCGCAACATCCAGGCTGGTGGCCGTACGCATGGCGCTGGCTTGCCCATCGAAGGGTACGCGCCCCAACAGCGGCGCCTGCAGCCGCTGTGACAGGGCGGTGATATTTTCCTCGACGCAAGCGGCCTGCGTCGATATCTCATTGGCCACCCAGCCCGCCAGTATCAGACCCCGGGCACGAATGCTCTCGGCACTCAGCAGGGCATGGTTGAGACAGCCCAGACGCACCCCCACCACCAGCACCACCGGAAATCCCAGCGCCACGGCCAGATCCGCCAGTGTCTCCCGCGCATTGACCGGCACCAGCCAGCCGCCGGCGCCTTCGACCACCACCACGTCGGCCTGAGCTTCGATCTCCGCGCAGGCGTGCTTCAGAACATCCAGCCGCATGGTCACGCCCACCGTCTGTGCAGCGATATGCGGGGCAATGGCGGGCTCGAAGGCGTAGGGGTTCAGCGTCTGATAGGGGATGGACACCGACGACTGCGCCGACAGCTGCAGGGCATCGTCATTGCGCAAACCTCGGTCGCTTTCACCACCACCCAGCTCACAGCCCGCCGAAACCGGCTTCATGGCGGCAACGCACAAACCCCGCTGCTGTAGCGCCGCCATCAGGCCCAGCGCGATGTGCGTCTTGCCGACATCGGTGTCGGTGCCGGTGACGAAGATACCGGCCATCAGGGAAACGGCACCCTGATTTCATTGTCCGCCACCAGCGGCCCCCAGGCATGTCCATAGACCACTTCATAGGTGGCCGGTAATACGCCATCACGGCGCAAGCCTTCGTAAGCGGACAGCATTTTTTTGAGGCTCCCTTTTCCCGTTAGTCCCTGCGAACGGTCGATGGCGGCATTATGCGCACCAATGATTTTCAGTTCACGCATCAGCTGCATGGCGTCGGTATAGGCGAGGGTGAAGTTCTCTACATCCATCACTGGGTCACTCAGGCCTGCACGCAACAGGGCATCCCCCACATCGTGCATGTCGATGAAGTCATGCACATGTGGCATGCCGTCCACGGTCTGCCAGCTTTGCCGCAGTTCTTTCAGAGTATCCGGCCCGAGGGTGGAAAACATCAGCAGGCCGCCCGGTTTCAGCACCCGGCGAAATTCCGCAAAGGCCCGATCCAGCTCGCCGCACCACTGCAGGGTGAAATTGGAAAAGATCAGGTCGACACTGGCGGAGGCGATGGGCAGGCTGTCGGCATCGCCACAGATGAAGCCCTGGCGGCTGAACCAGCCCTTGCGCCGGCGCGCCTGCTGCAACATGCGTGGGGCGATATCCAGCGCCAGCACGCGTGATTTTTTGTAACGCTGGCTCAGCGCCTGGCTGAACACACCGGTACCCGCGCCCACGTCGAGAATGGTCTGCGGCGAAATGCGGATCAGTTCCAGCCTCTCCATGATGCGCTCGCCCACTTCACGCTGCAGCACAGCCACTTCGTCGTATTGTTCGGCGGCACGGTCAAAGGCATCACGCAGGCTACGCTTGTGCAATAGGGTTCGGCTATTCACTATTTATCGTTATCCAGAAATTCCTGCAGTGCACGGACAAAGTCTTCAGGATGCGAGAGAAACGGCGCATGGCCCGCACCACGGATAACGCTCAGTCCCGCATCCGCAATCAAGGCCTGTGTGCGCCGCGCCGCGGCAACGGGAAACAGCGTGTCGCGTTCACCGCTTAGCAGCAGTGTCGGGCACTGTAACTGCGACAGCCGTGCACGAAAGTCGGCCGTCATGAGAATATCCAGCCCGCTGGCCAGCGCCTTTGGATCCGGCTCTCCGTGGGCAAACACCCGTTCACGCAGCAGGCGCAGTTCTTCGCGCGAGTGTTCGCTGCCCAGTGCCTGAATCGCCAGAAAGCGGTTGATGGTCTTTTTGAAATCCGTCTGCAGCTCGCCGGCAAATCCCTGCAACACCTCTGCCTGCATGGCATCGGGCCAGTCATCGCCACGCACGAAGCGGGGGCTGCTGGCCACCAGTGCCAGCGCCTTGATTCGCCGCGGAAAATCTAAAGCCAACTGGAGGGCCAACATACCGCCCAGCGACCAGCCGACGAGGGTGGCGTCCGGCGGCAGGATTTCCGCCACCTTTTGCGCCTGTACCGACAGCGAATAGTCGCCACCCACATCGCCACTGCGGCCGTGGCCCGGCAGGTCTACCGTGGTGACACGATGACTCTTTGCCAGCTTCGGCACGACGCCATCCCAGACATCGGCATTCATGCCCCAGCCGTGCAGCAGCACCAGCTCGGGGCCGCCGCCCTGCGTTTTGCAAAACAGCCGGGAGTCGTTCATGCGGCCACTTCGCCGAGCGCATCGAGCAAGCGGTCGACCTGCGCCTCGCTGTGCGCCGCCGACAGGGTCACGCGCAGCCGTGCGCTGCCGGCGGGCACCGTCGGTGGACGGATGGCGGTGACGAGAAGACCGCGCTGCAACAGCGCCTCACTGATCGCCAACGCCCGCGCCGCCTCGCCTACGACGATGGGCTGGATGGGTGTCTCCGACACCATCAGTTGCAGGCCCAGCTGTGCGGCGCCATCACGAAAACGCCGGATCAGGGATGTCAGGCGCTCACGCAGCTCATCGCCGCTTTGCAGCAATCGCAGGCTGGCGCGCGTGGCCTCGGCCAGCGCCGGGGGCAGGGCGGTGGTGTAGATATAGCTGCGCGCCTGCTGGATCAGGGTTTCGATCAGGGCCTCGCTGCCGGCGACAAAGGCGCCGCTGGTGCCGAAGGCCTTGCCGAGGGTGCCCATCAAAATCGGCACCTCGCGGGCGCCCACATCAAAGTGATCCAGGCTGCCGCGGCCCTGCCGGCCCAATACGCCCAGCCCGTGGGCATCGTCCACCATCAGCCAGGCATCGTGCGCGGCTGCCGTCACCGCCAACGCAGGCAGAGGGGCCAAGTCGCCATCCATGCTGAACACGCCGTCGGTCACGACCAAGCGACGGCCCTGCGGGTGCTTGCCGAGAAATCCGTCCAACGATGAAGGATCGGCATGCAGATAGCGCCGCAGCCGCGCGCCGGACAGCCGACCGGCGTCGATCAGCGAGGCATGATTGAGGCGGTCTTCGAATACCGCGTCGGCCTTGTCCAGCAAGGCGGTGATGACACCGAGGTTGGCCATATAGCCGGTAGAAAACAGCAGCGCCCGCTCGCGGCCGGTGAACTCGGCCAGCGCTTCCTCGAGGGCGTGGTGGGCGCGCGAGTGGCCGTTGATCAAGTGCGCCGCGCCGGCGCCGACGCCATAGTCATCGGCACCGCGCTGCAGGGCGGCGATCACCTCGGGGTGGTTGGCCAGACCCAGGTAGTCATTGCTGCAGAAGCTCAGCACCTCGCACCCACCGATGACCTGTTGCGGAGTCTGCGGCCCGTCCACCACCCGCCGCGTGCGGTACAGCGCCTGCGCGCGGCGTTCGGCCAGCGCGGCGCTCAGTTCGTCCTCCATGGGACTCAGATCAGCTTTCGGTTTCGGCCGCACGACGACGTTGGGTATCGCCACGGATGGTCAGCTTGAGGTCATCGAACATTTTCAGGTCGTCGTTGGCGCTGCGGCCGTGGGTGGTGAGGTAGTCACCTATCATCACTGCGGAGGCGCCGGCCATGAAGATCATCGACTGCATGTCACCGAGGAAATGACGGCCGCCGGCGATGCGGATCTCGGCACGCGGTAGCAGATAGCGGAACACGGCAATGCTCTGCAGGATCTCGAAGGGCTCCATGGTGGCGAGGTTGGCCATGGGGGTGCCATCCGCCGGGTTGAGGAAGTTCATGGGCACGGAATCGACGCCCAGATCGCGCAGTTGCATGGCCAGTTCGACACGCTGGTCCAGGCTCTCGCCCATGCCAAGGATGCCACCGGCGCAGACACGCAGACCGGCATCGCGGGCGTGGCGGATGGTGTCGATGTTTTCCTGGTAGGTGTGGGTGGTGCAGACCTTATCGAAGAAGCTCTCGGCAGTCTCGATGTTGTGGTGATAATTTTCCAGCCCCATGGCCTTCAGTTCGGCAGCGGTATCGGGCGTCAGCACACCCAGGCTGGCGCAGCGGCCCACGTCCGAGTGTGCGTCCATGGAGGAAAAATATTCGCCCAGCTGCTTGCGCTCCTTGTCCGAACGGATTCCCCAGCCCTTGGAGACCACGCCAAAGTCACTCACGCCCCAGTCTCGGGCGCGCTGGGCCTGTGACACCAACTCCTCGCTGGAGATGTAGTCATAGGCCGGCGCCGAAGTTTTGTGGTGGGCGCTTTGCGAGCAGAACGAGCAGTTTTCGGAGCAGTTTCCCGACCGCACATTGGAGATCCCGCAAACTTCGATCTCATTACCACAGTAGGTCTTGCGAATGCGGTCGGCCCCCGCCATCAGCCAGGGCAGATAATCATGATCCAGCCCCAGCAACCAGCGGCCTTCCTCGGCACTGATGCCACCACCGTCGAGAATGCGCTGGGTGAAGGTGTCGATGCGGCGGTAGGTTTCGTTGTCCATGCGGGGACTCCTTTGGATCGGGCAATAAATGAGGGATACTCGGGTGCTGCATCTTAGCGTGCACGGGGAAGCTGTCAACCAGGGAAGGGTAAATTGATTGACCAATGGTCAAATATTAGCCAGCGCATTCTGCTGGCGCCGGTGTGTGTGCTATGCGGTGATCGGGGCGATTCCGGGCTGGATCTGTGCCGCGCCTGCCGCCTCGACCTGCCCATCATCAAGGCCGCCTGCGAGCGTTGCGCCATTCCGCTGCCGGTCACGCGCCACCACGGCAAGCTCTGCGGGCACTGTCAGACTGAACCCCCGGCCTTTGAGCACTGCCTGGCACCCTTTGCCTATCATGCGCCGCTGGATCACCTGTTGCGGGATCTCAAGTTCAACCGCCGACTGGCGCTGGCACGTACCCTCGGCGGGCTGATGGCACGGTGGCTGGAGGATCACATCGACGGTCTGCCCGACCGTATCATGCCCGTCCCCCTGCATCCGGCCCGCATGCGTGAACGCGGCTTCAACCAGTCACTGGAGCTGGCGCACCCGATTGCCCAGCGGTTGAAGTTGCCCCTCGACACTCACAGCTGCCAGCGTTTGCGCAATACCCCACCGCAGGCCGAGCTGTCCGCCAAACAGCGGCACAGCAATCTCAAGGGAGCCTTTGCAGTGAAACAGACGCTGGGAGGATGCCGTATCGCCATTATCGATGATGTGATGACGACCGGCGGCACGGTGCAGGAACTGGCCCGCACCCTACGTGACGCGGGCGCAGCCCAGGTTGACGTCTGGGTCT
>CAZTPE010000087.1:0-9322 GCA_964614545.1 uncultured Ectothiorhodospiraceae bacterium | reverse complement strand
CCGGCGACGAAGCCGGAGCGCAGGCCGGGCAGGTTGGAGCGCTTGGACAGGCTGTGGAAAACCACGCAGCGGCGGAAGTCGTCGCGGCCCATCTCGGCGCACACCTGCAGCAGGCCCACGGGCGGGGCGTCTTCGTCGAAGTAGATCTCCGAGTAGCACTCGTCGGCGGCGATGATGAAATCGTGCTCGTCGGCCAGCGTGATGAGCTGGCGCAGGGTGGCGGCATCCACTACGGCGCCGGTGGGATTGCCCGGTGAGCAGAGGTAGATCAACTGGCAGCGTCGCCACACGTCCGCAGGCACGGCCTTGATGTCCGGCACGAAATCGGTGTCGGCCAGGGTGTTGAGGAACCAGGGCTCGGCGCCGGCCAGCAGGGCCGCGCCCTCGTAGATTTGGTAGAAGGGGTTGGGCATCACCACCAGCGGATCCGTACTGCGGTCCACCACCGCCTGGGCGAAGGCGAACAGGGCCTCGCGGGTGCCGTTGACGGGCAGTATCTGGGTTTCCGGGTCAATACCACGGCCATTTTGCGCAGAGGCGGCGAGGTCGAAGCGTCGTTGCAGCCAGGCGGCGATGGCCTCGCGCAATGGCGCGCTGCCCTTGGTGAGTGGATAATTTTCCAGCCCGTGCAGGTGGCTGATCAGTTCCTCGATGACGAAATGCGGTGGCACGTGTTTCGGCTCGCCGATGGAGAGGGCGATGGGCGACTTGCCCGCTGGCGCCTGCAGGCCGTCTTTGAGCTGGTGCAGCTTTTCGAACGGGTAGGGCTGAAGCCTGTTAAGATCCGGATTCATATAGTGTTTTTATGTTGAATGTGAGGCGCGGGGTGGGCAGTGAAAACAGGCCGCGTAGTATACCCAAGAACGACAATGGATACACGGCGAATCAGTGAGCAGCACTTCCGGCATGACCCCTTCCCGAGCCCCGATAAGCGGGTTGCCTGTGGCGGCGCTGCTGTTTGCCGCCAGCTTCTGGGGCAGCATCTGGTATCCACTTCGGGAGCTGGAGGCGGCGGGGCTGGCCGGCCTGTGGGCGACCTGGATCATGTTTGGCATGGCGACCCTGGTGTCGGGCCTGCTGGCCTGGCCACGGCGCCGCGAGCTGTTGGCGCACCCGGGGTTGCTGTTGCTGCTGGCCCTGGCCGGTGGCTGGATGAATACCGCCTTCGTGCTGGCCATGTTGGAGGGCAACGTGCTGCGGGTCCTGCTGCTGTTCTATCTATCGCCGCTGTGGAGCACCCTGCTGGGCTGGTGGTGGCTGGGCGAGCGGCCTTCGCGTAGCGGCCTGCTGACCCTGGCGCTGGCGACCCTGGGGGCGGTTGTGATGCTGTGGAATCCACAGCTGGGTCTGCCCTGGCCGCAGGGCTGGGCAGACTGGCTGGCGCTGAGCGCGGGGCTGACGTTTTCCCTGTCCAATGTGCTGCTGCGCCGCCTGCAGCACCTGTCGGAATCCTTGCGGGTGTTCGCCGGTGTGGCGGGCGTGGTGCTGGTGGCTGGCGTCTGGCTGCTGCTGGCGGGGCTGGATTTCCCCACCGTGGGCCTGGGGGTGTGGGGCGCCGCGGCCCTGCTGGGCGGCGTGGGCATCATCCTGGCCGGGCTGACGGTGGTCTACGGTGTGTCGCACATGCCCGTGCACCGTTCGGCGATCATCATGCTGTTCGAGCTGGTGGCGGGGGCGGTGTCGTCGCAGTGGCTGACGGATGAGGTGGTGACGATGATGGAATGGCTGGGCGGCGGCCTGATTGTGTTGGGCGCCTATCTCGCGGCACGCAGCAGCGTCGATACCGCGGCGCAACAATAAAAGGGGGAATGAAATGACGATTCAATCCATCACCCATGTGAGTTTTATCGTGCGTGATACGGCCTGCTCGCTGGCCTTTTATCGCGACGTGCTGGGGTTGGCGGTGGACCCCGAGCGGCCTGACCTGGGCTTTCCCGGGGCGTGGCTGGTGCTGGGCGGGCAGCAGCAGATCCACCTGCTGGAATTACCCACCCCGGATCCCGTGGCAGGGCGGCCCGAGCATGGCGGACGTGACCGTCATGCGGCCTTCCTGGTGGATGACCTCGAAGATCTGGCGGTGCGACTGATGGCGGCGGATGTTGTCATCAGCCGCAGCCGCTCCGGGCGTGCCGCGTTGTTCTGCCGCGACCCCGATGGTAATGCGCTGGAATTCATACAGCGGCCGGAAGATTGCGCCTGAGTGGATAATGATGGCGTCTATCTTGAACTGTTTGTATATTTACAGGTAGGTGTAACCCACAGGGTGCGCCGCGGATCTAAACACTGAAAGATACGCAGGGGAAGCGGTCTGTCGTGATGGATACATCGCCTGATAGTCATGACTTCAGGTCCAATCAGAGGGACTGTGATGATAAATGTCGAGCTTATTCTTTCTCAATTGGAAGACGCGCTGCGGGGGCTGGATGAAAACAATGCCGACCAGCTCAGCGAGGACGACAGGATCGCCATCGCGGAAATGATCATCAACCTGCAAATGCAGTTGGACATGGTGGGCGAGGAGGCTCATGCGCGCTTTGATTCGCGGTTGAATGCACTGAAGGCGACCGCGAAGTCCGCCGGTCTCAAGTGGCGTTTGAGCTGATGAGTTGAAGGCCCGCTGCCCCTGGTTGTAGGAGCGGCCCCTCAGGCCGCGAAGGCCTCTGTGCCGGTGCCTGAAAAAGTCATCGCGGCCTGAGGGACCACTCCTACGTGATTTTCTTATTCTTCCAGCAAGCGCTTGATGGTCTCGCGCAGGCAATCGAACTGCGGCGTATCGAGCGGATTTCCTCTGCTGTCCGTGACAAAGAAAATATCCTCCGCGCGTTCGCCAAAGGTGGCGATCTTGGCGCTCTGCAACAACACATTACATTCCAGCAGAGCCCGGGCAAGGCGTGCCAGCAGGCCGGGCCGGTCGCCGGTGGTTACTTCCATTACGGTACGTCGGTTGCGCAGGTCGTCGCGGAACCAGACCTCGGTGGCGATGGGGAAATGCCTCAGGTGACGGGTTAGTCGTCCCTGCTGCTGTGGAGGCAGTTCGGATTTGGCCAGTTGTAGTTTGAGACGCTGCTGGATCTCCTCCAGGCGCTGCGGGTCGGTGATGGCCTCGCCGTTGTGATCCAGTACCAGAAAGGTATCCAGCGCGTACTGGTCGCAGGAGGTGACGACGCGCGCATCGATGATGTTCAGACCCAGCTGTTCCAGAGTGGCGGTAATGGTGGCGAACAGGGATTCGCGATCCCGGGTGTAGACGAAGATCTCTGTGCCGCCGCGATGGGTCTTGCCCCAGGCGCGCACCATGGCCTCATCGTCGCCCTCCGGTTTGTCGAGAATGCTGCGTGTCTGCCAGGCGATCTCTTCCGCCGAGTGGCGCAGGAAATAGTCCGCGCTCAGCCTCTGCCAAAATTGCTGCACAGCCTCCGCGTTGCAGCCGTGCCGGATCAGCTGGCCGAGGGCCTGGGCCCGGGTCTCGCGGACCAGGTCTTGATGTGCCACCGGGTTGTCCAGACCACGGCGCAGGGCGCGCGAGGTGGCGCGGTAGAGATCAGCCAGCAGGGCATCCTTCCACGAATTCCACAGGCTGGTGCTGGTGGCGCGGATGTCGGCCACGGTCAGCAGATAGAGGTGGTCGAGGCGCTTCTGGGAACCCACGCGATGGGCGAATTCGCTGATTATGTCGGGGTCGCTGATGTCCTTGCGCTGCGCGGTGGTGGACATGACGAGGTGGTTTTCCACCAGCCATTTCACCAGCTCGGTGTCGTATTCGCCCATGCCGTGCTCGCGGCAGAAGGTCACCGCATCGGCAGCGCCGAGCAGGGAATGATCGCCGCCGCGGCCCTTGCCGATGTCGTGAAAGAAGCCGGCCAGGGTCAGCACCTCCTGCTTTTTGATGCGCTGGATGATGTCGCTGCAGAGCGGAAATTCGTGATGGAATTCCGGCACCGTGAAGCGTCTGAGGTTACGCACCACGAACATGGTGTGTTCGTCCACGGTGTAGATGTGGAACAGGTCGTGTTGCATCTGTCCGACGATGTGGCCGAACACCGGCAGATAGGCGGCCAGCACGCCGTAGCGATTCATGCGCCGCAGTTCGTGGGTGAGGCCGGTGCCCTGGCGGAACAGCTCGATAAACAGGGCGTGGGCCTTGGGGTTGCGGCGGAAGTTGTCGTCGATCAGATAACGATGGTCACGCACCAGGCGGATGGTGCCGGCGCGCACGCCGCGCAGCTCCGGGTGGCGGGCCATGAGCACGAACAGTTCCAGCAGGGCGGTGGGGCGACGCAGGAAGATGTCTTTGCTGACGGCTTCCAGATAGCCGTGGCGGGCCTGAAAATCCATCGACAGGGGCTGGGGTTCGCCGGGTACATTGGCCAGCAGGATCTCTTCCTCGAACAGCTGCAGTAGCATCTCATTGAGGCGCGACAGACGCAGCACGGTGCGGTAGTAGTCCTTCATGAACTGCTCCACCGCCATGCTGTGGGTCTGGTCCTGATAGCCGAACTGCTCGGCAAGCCGGCGCTGGTGCTCGAACAGCAGGCGGTCCTCGCGGCGCCCGGTGAGATAGTGCAGGCCGCAGCGCACCCGCCAGAGGAAGTTCTGCGCTTCGTTAAGGGCACGGTATTCGTGTTCGGTAAGAAAGCCGTGTGTCACCAGGTCGTGTAGGGTCTCGGCACCGAAGTGGCGCTTGGCCACCCAGCCGATGACCTGCAGGTCACGCAACCCGCCCGGGCTCTCCTTGATGTTGGGTTCGAGGTTGTAGCCGCTGTCGTGGAAGCGGTGGTGGCGGGCCTGCTGCTCTTCGATTTTGGCGCGAAAAAACTCTGCGCTGGGCCATACCCGATCCGGTCCGGAGGCCTCTTTCATGGCGTAGAACAGGTCTTGTGGCCCACTCAGGAGGCGCGCCTCCATGAGATTGGTGGCGACGGTGATGTCCTGTTCCGCCTGTCGCGTGCATTCGGCCACGCTGCGCACGCTTTGTCCCACTTCCAGTTTCAGATCCCACAGAAACAGCAGGAAGCGTTCGATGGCCTCGGCGTAGCTGTCCGCCGTGTCGTCCTCGGCCAGCAGGATCAGCAGGTCGATGTCCGAGCCCGGGTGCAGCTCGTGGCGGCCATAACCGCCCACGGCCACCAGGGCGATGTCGTCGGCATCGGTGCTGACCAGTCTATGCCAAGCGCGTACCAGCAGTTGATCCATCAGCTCGGCGCGCGCACTGACCAGCCGATCCACCGGCTCGCCGGCAAGGAAACGCTGTTGCAGCTTGTCGTTGGCTGTGCTCAGCTGTTGGCGGAACAGGGGCAGAGGCGAGTCCGTTGCGGACAGCTGGTGGTCGAATTGCGGCCAGTCGCAGACGGGCGTCGGAATGTCGTTCATGGGGATATCGCTGGGAAACCGGGGATTACAGTTCGTCATCAGGCAGGCGGGTCAGTACCTCGACGCCGTCGTCAGTGACCAACAGGGTGTGCTCGTACTGGGCGGAGAGGCTGCGGTCACGGGTGACCACGGTCCAGCCATCGGGCAGCACCTTGACCTGGCGTTTGCCGGTGTTAACCATCGGTTCGATGGTGAAGGTCATGCCGGGTTCGAGGATGATGCCTGTGCCGGGTACGCCGTAGTGCAGCACCTGCGGTTCCTCGTGGAACTGTTTGCCGATGCCGTGGCCGCAGTATTCGCGCACGATGGAGCAGTTATTGGCCTCGGCGTGCTTCTGGATGGCCGCGCCGATGTCGCCCAGGTGGATGCCGGGTCTGACCATTTCGATGCCGGTGACCAGGCATTCGTGGGCCACGCGGCATACGCGTTTGGCCATAATGGAGGGCTCGCCGACGAAGAACATCTTGCTGGTGTCGCCGTGGTAGCCGTCCTTAAGCACGGTGATGTCGACATTGACGATGTCGCCGTTTCTCAGTTTTTTGTCGTTGGGGATGCCGTGGCAGACCTGGTGGTTCACCGAAGTGCAGATGGACTTGGGGAAGCCGTGATAGTCAAGCGGCGCGGGAATGGCGTGTTGCACGTTGACCGTGTAGTCGTGGCAGATATTATTCAGCTCATTGGTGGTCACGCCGGGCTTGATGTAGGGGACGATCATGCGCAGCTGCTCGGCGGCCAGCTGGCCGGCGATACGCATTTTCTTGATGTCCTCTGGGGTCTTTATCTGGATACTCATTCAGGGTTCTCGACCCGTTGCCGGGCGCTGGTCGGGGCGGGCCACGAGGGCCCGCGTAAATTATGCTTATGTCGGAGGGATTGTCGGCAGACAGCAAAATGCACTGAAGCCGGGCTCAGATCCGCTTTTGGATCTATCCTGAATCTGCGGCTTAACCTAAGATTTTTTGAAACCCCTGTGAAACCAATATCTTGCACCATGCATCCACGTTTAAGTCGCAGATTCAGGATTGTTGCAAAAGGTTGTTTATGGTATAAAGCCCGCGCCGTTAAGGCAATCGAACGAGACGTTTGGCGGCTGTTTCTCGAAACAGCCGTAACTGTCTCATAAATCCGCACACGTGCCGACACATTTTCCAGGGTGCTTTGAGTGATTCACTCGGAGTTTGGTTAATGGGGTGCGTGGAGGCCAAACCCAAACACAGGAGTTATGACATGTCTCAAGTGACCATGCGTCAAATGTTGGAGGCCGGTGTCCATTTCGGCCATCAGTCCCGTTACTGGAACCCCAAGATGGCCCCGTACATCTTCGGCGAGCGTAACAAGATTCACATTATCAATCTGGAAAAGACCCTGCCGCTGTTTATCGACGCCACCAACTTCCTCGGTAAGCTGGCATCCAATAAGGGCAAGATCCTCTTCGTGGGTACCAAGCGTGCCGCGCAGGATGCCGTCAAAGAACAGGCCGAGCGCGTAGGCATGCCCTACGTCAACCATCGCTGGCTGGGTGGCATGCTGACCAACTTCAAGACCGTGAAGCAGTCCGTCAAGCGTCTGAAGGACCTGGAAGCCATGGCCGAAGACGGCAGCTTTGCCCGTCTGAGCAAGAAAGAGGCCCTGATGCTGACCCGCGAGCGCGAGAAGCTGGAGCGTAGCCTGGGTGGCATCAAGGAGATGAACGGCCTGCCTGACGCACTGTTCATCATCGACATCGGTCACGAGAAAATCGCCATTGCCGAAGCCCGCAAGCTGGGTATTCCGGTGGTTGGCATCGTCGACACCAACACCAACCCCGATGGCGTCGATTACGTCATCCCCGGCAACGATGATGCGATCCGCGCGATTCAGCTCTACACCCGTGGTGTGGCCGATGCCATCGTCGACAGCCGTGCATTGTCCATCGATGCGGCTGGTTCCGACGACAGCTTTGTCGAAGTCGAGGAAGACAAGGCCGCCGAGTCGGCCTGACCCCGGTAAAACCTGCCGCCGGCCTTCAGCACCAAGTCTGCGGCGGGTTTCCTGAATTTTCTGGCTCTGCGCATGCAGGGCCTTTTGTACAAATTAGATTGAGGAAGATTGAACCATGGCAATAACTGCAGCGTTGGTAAAAGAACTGCGCGAGCGCACCGGTGCCGGCATGATGGAGTGCAAAAAGGCACTGGTGGAAACCAATGGTGACATCGAGGCCGCCATCGAGCTGATGCGCAAGACGGGTCTGGCCAAGGCCGACAAGAAGGCCGGCCGCATCGCCGCCGAGGGCCTGATCGTGTTCAAGGCCAGTGATAACGGTAAGCGTGCCGTGATGGTCGAGATCAACTGCGAGACCGACTTCGTCACCAAGGGCGACGATTTCGTCAATTTCGCCAACCGCGTTGCCGAGACCGCACTGAAAGAGCAGCCGGCCGACATCGACGCCCTGCTGGCCACCCCCATCGACGGCGGCGACAGCGTGGCCGACGCCACCAAGGCCCTGATTGCCAAGATCGGTGAAAATACCAACGTGCGTCGTTTCGTTTCTCGCAGTACCGACGGCGTGCTGGGTTGCTACCTGCACGGCGGTCGTATCGGCGTGATGGTGGAACTGCAGGGTGGCGATGAGGCCCTGGCGCGCGACATCGCCATGCACGTGGCGGCCAGCAATCCTGCCTGCGTCTCCGAGGCCGATGTGCCCGCCGAGCTGATCGAGAAGGAGAAGGAAATCTTTACCGCCCAGGCTGCAGAGAGTGGCAAGCCGCCGGAGATTGTCGAGAAGATGGTCGGCGGTCGTATCAAGAAATACCTCAAGGAAGTGACCCTGCTGGGTCAGCCTTTCGTCAAGGATCCGGATCAGACCGTGGAACAGCTGGTGAAGAATGCCGGTGCCACCGTGGTCGGTTTTGAGCGTCTGGAAGTGGGCGAGGGTATCGAGAAAAAGACCGAGAACTTTGCCGAAGAAGTGATGGCCCAGGCTCGGGGTAACTGAGTATGGCAGACGGCACGGGCAACTCCGCGGGGAATGACATCGTTTATCAGCGTATTCTGCTGAAACTCAGTGGAGAGGCCTTGATGGGCGATGCCGATTTCGGCATCGACCCTGCCGTCCTCGATCGCACCGCGGTCGAGATCAAGGAATTGGTGGATGCCGGTATTCAGGTGGCTCTGGTGATTGGTGGCGGCAACATCTTCCGGGGCGTGAGCCTGGCCGCCAGCGGCATGGACCGCGCCAATGGCGACTACATGGGCATGTTGGCGACGGTGATCAATGCCTTGTCCATGCAGGATGCCCTGGAGCGTCAGGACGTGCCGGTGCGCGTGTTGTCGGCGCTGCCCATCAAGCAGGTGTGCGAGCCCTACATTCGCCGCCGCGCTATCCGCCATCTGGAAAAGGGGCGGGTGGTGATCTTCGCCGCCGGTACCGGCAGCCCGTTCTTTACCACCGATTCGGCCGCCAGCCTGCGAGGCATCGAAATCGACGCCCAACTGGTGCTGAAGGCCACCAAGGTGGACGGTGTGTACTCCGCTGACCCCACCAAGGATAAAAACGCCGAACTGTACACGCATCTCGGTTACGACGACGTGCTGGAGCGCAAGCTGGGCGTCATGGATGCCACCGCTATTGCGCTTTGCCGTGACCAGAAGATGCCCGTGCGCGTGTTCAACATGAACAAGCCGGGTGCCTTGATGGATATCATGAAAGGCAAGTCGGAAGGTACGCTGGTCGATTAGACGCTGGTTGACCCCTGCCTGAGGCGAGGCTGCAGACATTTTCAAACCGGATCACCGTGCCGGGTGTAACGCAGAGTTGAGAAGGAACCCATGATTAACGAGATAAAAGCCGATGCCGATACCCGCATGGGCAAGAGCATCGAAGCGTTGAAAGGTGAGTTGACAAAACTGCGTACCGGCCGTGCGCACACCAGTCTGCTGGATCACATCACCGTCGACTATTACGGCAATGCCA